>JAZODZ010000105.1:0-7311 GCA_045597285.1 Myxococcota bacterium | reverse complement strand
ATTGGAGAGGGGGCAGGGGGGGGAGGCCACAACACTAAATCCTAAATCCTAAATCCTAAATCCTAACTACTTAGTAAGATGCTTCACACAGCGAAATCCCACGTCTTCTTCCCCCTTGTTCACACCGACGTATTTCGTTGCACTGATATTGATTTCTGAACGTTCGGAACGATAACTGCCCCCTTTTACAACATATTTTTGCGGGTCTTTTTTATCCGCCGTCGTCGTCCATTCCCTAACATTCCCCAACATATTCATCAAATGCCCGGGATTGTTGCTCTGCACACGCCTAAAAACGCTTTCCGCACTCGAAGGATTCTTCTTTTTGCACTCGCTGCCAGAACCAAACAGAATATTCTCGCAAGTCACGTTGACATCCGTAATACCATTCGTCGTCCCACCAAACCGAGCCGCAGCCTCCCATTCATCTTCCGTCGGCAATTCCTTGCCCACAAACTCGCAAAACATCTGGGCAGTCCCGTAACCAACCCCTGTCACCGGCAAATTCAGATCGACCGCTGGCTCGACTGGCGGGCACTTTCCGGCCTCGACACATTTCTGGTACTGATAATACGACACTTCAACCTGATCGATGGCAAACGCCCCCAATTCGACCTGGCGCAATTCATCGTGTTTCTGCGTGCTCACCCAATGCCGCCCCTTCGGCAACACCGTCATACGCCCGGTTTCGGATTCGATTTCCCGCACCGTAGCTGTCGATAAATCGATTTCCTCAACCCGTGCCGCATCCTTGTTGTCCTCGACGACATCGGTATTTTCATTTTCTGCCGATGGCTGTAAAGGCACTGGCGCATCCTTCATCTGGCGATACACGATCCCAAGCACGATGAGCAAAACGAGAATGACAACCGCTATTTTCACGCCTTTCCCGTTCCGGGTACCCGTTTCTTCGATCCCACCACGGTCTTTTTTCGGCACTTTCTTGAGCCCGTTATCGCTCGCTTTCGGAGTATTCACCACCGCCTTTGACGACGAGTTCCCTTCTTTAGAAGTCTGTCGGCTCACCGACGGTTCCCCCTCTGAACTCTTCGCCTTGCGTCTGACGCTTGTCGTCTGCGTCGAGGCCTCTTTTTTTACAACCTCTTGCTCGCCATTTTCCGGCAACACCTGCGAAACCTTGATTTCCTCTCCATTATCAGCCGAACTCTTCGTTTCAGCTTTGGAAAGCCCCGGTTTGGATGCTGCACGCGCCAATTTTAAGCTCTTTTCATTCAGCTTAAAGACTTTGGACGGTGTCTTGCCATCGGATTTTTCTTGTTTTTCCTTCGCAAGATTAAATATCGATGGATGCGATTTGCTTCTCGTCGATTGCGGCACGGACTTTTGAGTGCCCGTCTTTTGAGCCACTGGCTTTTGGGTTCCGGTCTTTTCGGCTTCTTTCTTTACGGCCTGAACAGTCCGCCTGACGACATCCTGTGCGTCAACGTTCTCCTCCGTTTTTTTCGCACCTGCAGAGTCCACGGATGCCTTCGCTATACTTTTATCGGCCCGTGCTTCCGCCTTGACGGATTTATTCTTTTCATCGGAAACAGGCTTTTCGAGTGCTTTTTCCACACTGGCTGCAACCGCCTGCGCCACCGCTGCCTGAGCCGAAACATCGAGTGTCGCTTTCGCCTTCCCTGGCGATTTCGCCTCATCAGACGATTCAGTTTTCTTTATCGCTCGCTGGATCTTTTTCTGCAATTTCTGGCTCGTCGCAAGCCCTGTCGTGCCGTCAAATGGATTGAGCATGAGCGTGATATCGTCATACCCACCCAACGAAAGCAACGCGCGCTGGAACGATTCCGCATTCGGATATCGGTTCTCGCGATCCTTTTCCAGAGACTTCATCACGATCGCTTCGAGACGCTCCGAGATATCACTTCTAAAATTCCGCATCGAAGGCGGTTTCATCGAAAGCTGCGCCTTAATGAGTTCGTACTCGCGATACTCCTCGAACGGCGTGCGATTGCACAGCATCTCGTACAGCGTCAGACCAATCGCATACAAATCGGCGCGTTCATCGACCTGACCCGCATTCTCGATCTGTTCCGGGGCCATATACCGTGGCGTCCCCATCTGTGCCCCGGTAAGTGTCCGATGCTCCCTATCCTGAAGGACTTTCGCGATCCCAAAATCCATCACCTTCACACCGTGATAAAGTCCTTCCGCCGCTTCGGAAGAACTTATCATGATGTTTTGCGGCTTCAGATCGCGATGCACAATATTGGCATGATGCGCAAATCCAATGGCATCGAGAATCACGAGCGCACACGACACGGCATCCCGTTCCGAAAGAGGCCCGTCCTTCAGAATCTGATCGAGCGCCTCCCCCTTCACGTATTCCATCACGATGGCCAGAATCCCGGGAATCCCGCCATCCTTATCGCTGTCGATCACGTCCATCACGTGAACGATGTGCGGATGTCTCACCGTCGCCTGAATCTTCGCTTCCGCGAGAAACCGCTGGCGCAGGATGTCCATTCTGGCGAGTTTGGAGTCGAGCACCTTGAGGGCATAACGCGTCCCCAAAGTCTTGTGGTGACAGCTATACACCACGCCCATGCCGCCTTCGCCGATGACGTTTTCCACGACATAGCTGCCACGAAGAACTGCCCCAGGAGGAAGAAATCCATCCGGCTGAATGGACAAATTCAAATCGTTACCGCAGTAATTGCAGAAACGACTCCCCGGTGGATTCACCTTTTGGCATAACCGACATTTGTTGCTGTTGCTAGACACGATAACTCCCCAACCGGCACAACCAAAACCAGTCAGCGCTTTGTATCTCACTTAGCACATTGCGGCAAATTCTCGCCGTCACATCCCGATGAAGTTCCTCGCGACGCCCCAAATACATACCACGGCTAAAAATATGGCGTCCGCCACATAACTCCCACACGTCAGATTATATTTTCCCTTCTTGATATATTGATAAGCGCAATGAATATATAACAAAATTGTATAAAATATAAATAAGGGTAACAGCAGATTATACTGGATCGCCTCTTTCCATTCCAGCCGGAACAAAGCCATCACTCCATGCGTCATGCCGCACCCAGGGCATCGAATGCCCGTGATAACGCGAAACACGCATGGAATATTCCACCCTGTCAAATGCACGAATCCGGCATAGATCAAGCCTAATGCCAAAAAAAAGGCCGTTGCAAGAACGACCTTTTTCATTCGAATAATGCTTGTATTAGAGGCTTTCATCTACAAGTTTATTGATCTCATTCTGAACGAGAACAAGCAGAATAAGCGGGAATACGAAGCCCAGAACCATATAAATCACCTGATTGTCAACGGCAGGAAGTCCCTTCTTTTCGCGCACTTTGTTCAGCGCTTCGTTCATAGCCATACCGTAAAGAACATAGCCAACGACACCAAGGCAGAGGCAGAGAACGACCAAAATAACCGGGCTGAATTTTAACTGCTCACCGATTTCGTTCTCCAATTCTTGAGCAGACACATAGGTATAATACAAACCATAAATGCCGCAGGTCACCAGCGTCAAAAGAATAAGTGTGGCAATGCTTCGATTCTTCATATCCATCTCTCCTTAAATTTTTTTTTCGTGAAATCACGAAAGCAGTTGCCATTATACCCTAAAAACAATTCCACACAATTATTTTAAACAGGCTCATGCCTCGAATACGATTTGTCTAGCCGTATTTGCAATGAAAAAGCCGCTTATCCGTAAGGATAGCGGCTTTCGAAGGGCGTATGAAATAGCCCTTCATCCCAAAAAACCATCAAAACGTCATATTAATCGTCGTCTTTATCCATCTCGGCGGCCTCAGCCTTGTTCGCCGCACGAATCTGGCGAACGCGCTGCGATGCCGTCAGATAACGCTTGCGCAGACGAATCGAAATCGGCGTCACCTCGACGAGCTCGTCCTCGTCGATCCACTCGATCGACTCTTCGAGCGACATGATGCGCGGAGGCGTCAGAATGATGTTGTCATCGCGGCCGGCGGCACGCATATTCGACAACTTCTTTTCACGCGATACGTTCACGTCGATATCGTTCGGTCGCGAATTCTCGCCAACGATCATGCCCTCGTAGCATTCCACGCCCGGCCCGACGAACAGAATGCCGCGAGGCTGCAGATGGAACAGCGCATAAGGAATGCTCTTGCCATCGCGATCCGCCACGAGCGCACCGTTCTGACGATAATTCATCGGCCCGTGCCACGGTGCCCAGCCCGCAAAAAGCGTGTTCATAATGCCGAGCCCGCGCGTTTCGTTCAGGAACTGCGAACGGAATCCAATCAGACCACGCGACGGAATGTCGAATTCCACATGCGAACGCCCAGTGCCGCTCACGCGCATCGTGTCCATAATCCCCTTGCGAAGCGCCAGCATCTGCGTAATCGCGCCCACATTGATTTCCGGAAGGTCGAGAATCAGACGCTCCATCGGTTCCAGAAGCTTGCCCTTCTCGTCGCGCTTCGTCACGACTTCGGGCTTCGAAATGCACATCTCAAAGCCTTCGCGGCGCATCGTCTCGATCAAAATCGACAGCGAAAGTTCACCACGCCCAACGACCTTGAACGTGTCCTTCGAATCCGTCTCTTCCACGCGCAACGAAACGTTCGCACGCGCTTCTTTCCACAGACGTTCCGCAATGTGACGCGTCGTCACCAGCTTGCCTTCCTTGCCCGCAAACGGCCCGTTGTTCACGCTGAAAAACATCGCAATCGTCGGTTCATCCACGCGGACACGCGGCAACGCCACAGGATTCGCCACGCTCGAAAGCGTATCGCCAATTGCAATTTCATCGATGCCAGCAACCATAAACAACTCGCCGGCAGGAATTTCTTTCACGCGCTTGCGGTCGAGGCCATCGAACACGTACAGCTGGCCAATTTTGAGCGTCTTGTTGCCATTTTCGCCCATCACCACGAGCTGTTCATCTTCCGTCAACGTGCCTTCGAACACACGGCCAATCGCCAGTTTGCCGAGGTAATTGTCATAGTCCGTGTTCGTCACGAGGCCCTGAAGATTCCCTTCGGGATTGCCCTTCGGAGCCGGAATATATTTGATAATCGCGTCAAAAATCGGCGCCAGGTTCGGCTGAATATCATCCGGAGACGTGCCCGACACGCCGTCGCGGGCAATCGCATACAAAACCGGGAACTCGATCTGCTCGTCATTCGCGCCCAAATCGATGAACAACGAGTAAACTTCGTCCAGAACTTCGGCACAACGCGCATCCTGACGGTCGATTTTGTTCAGAACCACGATGACCGAAAGACCTTTCTCGAGCGCTTTCATCAACACGAAACGCGTCTGCGGCAACGGCCCCTCGGCGGCATCGACGAGCAGAACAACGCCGTCAACCATCGTCAACATGCGTTCGACTTCGCCACCAAAATCCGCATGGCCCGGTGTGTCCGCAATGTTGATCTTCACGCCGTTCCACATGACCGACGTCGCCTTGCCCGTAATCGTAATCCCGCGCTCGCGTTCCAGCTGGTTCGAGTCCATCACGCGTTCCACGACATTGCGTTTGTTATCAAGACTGCCTGATTGCTTTAAAAGCGCATCCACCAACGTCGTCTTGCCGTGGTCTACGTGCGCGATAATTGCTACGTTTCTATATTCCATCGATTATCCTGTGTATGCTCGTGTGGTTGTCAGGGCGACATTTACCCCCATAAAAAAGCCGCAACTTTTTAGGGCTATGCAAGCAATTTGTCAATGAAAGCAAGCATTTGACATACTTTTTTTTTTGTCGTTGGCCTATTGCATACGGCCAACGTTGCCGCGCTATTGCATACGCGCGACCCGCACGTCTATTTCGCTCGCTTTTTCCACAAAAAAAAGATGTCCCGCCGCCTTTCAGCTCAAAATCCACGGACATCCTTACCGCTCAATACGCCGTGCGCAACGCAAACAAAAGCCGCCACAACGTGACGGCCACTAGATCCTAAATCCTATTTTTTCTCGACGATGAGCGACATATCTCTCGGTGCCTGCTTCTCGTTGTCCCAGTAAGGAGACAGCTTGCGAAGATTATCCACGATCTTCGGCATCACGGCGATGACGTGATCGATATCCGCTTCCGTCGTCTCGTTGCTCATGCTGAACCGAATCGAACCGTGAACCGCCGTAAACGGAACGTGCATCGCACGCAACACATGCGACGGATCGAGTGATCCAGATGTACACGCCGAACCACTCGAAGCGCAAATTCCCTCGAGATCGAGCTGATACAGAATCCCTTCGCCCTCGATGTAATGAAATGCCGCGTTCGTCGTATTCGGCAACCGTTCCGCACCGCGCCCGTTGATCACGACGTACGGAATTTTCAAAAGCCCTTCTTCAAGTCGATCGCGAAGCGCCACCATTTTATCGGAATCCGCAATGCTCTTTTCGGCGAGTTCACAGGCTTTGGCAAGCCCGACGATGTAGGGAATGTTCTCCGTGCCGCCGCGTCTGCCGCGTTCCTGATGGCCGCCATAGAGGAATGGACGACACGCCGCACCCGTGCGGATATACAGCACGCCCACGCCTTTCGGCGCATGAATCTTATGCCCAGAGAACGACAGGAAATCGACGTCTTTCAACGTGTCTTTCATGTTGAGCGCAATCTTTCCCGCCGCCTGCGTCGCATCGGTATGGAACAAAATCTTAGGATCCGTCGCCTTCGTAATCGCCGCCAGCCGCTCTATGGGGAAAACGACGCCGGTCTCGTTATTCGCATACATGACTGAAACGAGCAGTGTTTTTCCCGGCCGAAGCGCTTTCACAAACGCCTTCATGTCGAGCTCACCGCGCTCGTTCACGCCAATGCGATCGATTTCATATCCGTCGCGCTCGAGTTCCGCACACACCGCAAGAACAGCGGGATGCTCAACGGCCGTCGTAATGATGTGTTTCCGCGTCGGATTCGCCATCGCGGCTCCGCAAATCGCCGTCGAATTCGATTCCGTCGCACAAGACGTAAACAGGATTTCGCTCGCCTTTTCCGCGCCCAAAAACGCCGCCACGCGTTCGCGTGATCGCTCAAGCGCCGCCGCCGAAATCTTCGCCGCTTCATACATCGAACTCGGATTGAAATACGTTTCACTAAAATACGGCATCATCGCATCGACGACTTCCTGCGGAACGCGCGTCGTCGCGTTATTATCTAAGTAAATCATCTTCTTCCTTATGTCCTTGTTAAGACGTTACGACGTCTCTTTTGTTATATCTTTCTCCCCTTCGCCATTTATTTGGAGATGGAGCCGGGGAGTGAGTTCACTCCCCCTCTCCCATGGGAGAGGGGGCCGGGGGGTGAGTTCACTCCCCCTCTCCCATGGG
>JAZODZ010000104.1:0-21852 GCA_045597285.1 Myxococcota bacterium | reverse complement strand
TATCTTCTGGCAACTATTTTCGGCAACGAAACCGGGTGGAAATCGGGGGCGCACGCCATATAGGCAATATCGCTGCTTAGCCACATGTCATGTTATATGTTTTGATATGTGCATTTTTGCCCCACATGGCGAGCTTTAATTATAATTGCGTTGAAAGACAAAACAATATAGGATACGCATGGAACAGGAATACCTGCTCACATCGTAGATATAAACAAAGAAACCGAAGGTAAATTGTTATGGCATGGGGAAAAGACGAAATGGACGACATCTTTAATAAGAACAAATCAGAAGACATATTTTCCGATTCTGCCAATTCTTTTGGTTCTAAAAGTATATTTGGTTCCGGCAGTTCAGACAGTATATTTGGTTCCGGCAGGTCATTAGACAGTTCCGACAGTATATTTGGTTCTTCCACCCCATCGGGTTCCTCCGGGGCCGACAGTATATTTGGCTCTTCCAGTCCATCGGGTTCCTTCGGTTCCGATAGTATATTTGGCTCTTCCACCCCATCGGGTTCCTCCGCTTCAGATAGTATATTTGGTTCTTCCAGTCCATCAAGCTCTTCCAGTTCCGATAGTTTGTTTGGTTCAAGCAATCCATTGAGTTTGTCGAGCAGTCCGTCAGTAACTTCCAGCACATTGAATACATCTGACCCCAAACTTTCTTTTGGCACAGGAAGTTCGTCGCTTTCATTTGGTTCCGGTATTTCCTTTGGCTCATCGAGTGACGCAGGTTCTGGCACGACGACTGCAGAATCATCGAGTGCCGCGGTTTCGAGCACGACATCGGAGACTGCAGAATCATCGAGTGCCGCGGTTTTGGACACGTCATCGGAGACAGCAGAATCATCGAGTGATGTGGTTTTGGGCACGAGGGCAGACAGCTTATCGAGTGTACCAAATTCGAGTGAGACGGTGCAGCCAGATTCGTTATCAACTGATGCGGACGGAATGACAGAAATAAGTGATTGGGATGATTTTGGATTTCCCTGGGGCAATCCGGATGATCCCGCTCTTAAAGTAGAAGCGCCAGCTATTCATGTGTCGATGAGTTCGAGCGGGATGAATTTACTTAGAGAGTATCATTATAAGAATAATAAAATTGCTGGCGTTATGGCATTCGCAGGCATCATGATAGTCATTGCTTTTGTCGGAGGACTGGTATCGACTTGTGTCACCGATAAAGGATTTGGTATCGGTGTCGGTATGCTTATCGTTATATTATCCGTTATTGTTTTGATAATAAGTTCGAGTATTGCAACCAGTAACAGCAAAAAAGCCACGTCGCTTTTTAAAAATCAATTCGTGCGCCGGGAACTCAGTCCGTATGTCGAGCGCTTACAATTATTGGACGCAGAATATTGTTATAATCAGACTTCAGGCTCTCGCTCTGGAGGGGATGACTTGTCTGGCCCTATGCCACCTGAATATGTCATTCGGGCATTGGGACTTAGTAACAGCAGTTGTAATGATAATCATGTAAAAGAATGGATGAGTGGCGTTTATCACGGTACACGATTTAGGTTTTTTGAAGTCAAATTAGTAAATGTTTATTATACGGGGTTTGGAAAGAATAAGGAAAAACACGAAGAGCTTGTCTATAATGGCCAGGGATATATTTTCAAAACAAAAGTAAGAATGCCGTTCCCAATTCAATATAATTTTAATAACAATGTCACCGATATCGAGGACCTCACGGTTGAGAATTTTGATAAGATATTTAAGAGCTTTAGATGTAAGAATCTTTGGGAAGCCCCCAATTTTGAGGCCAAAGAGACACTTACCGAGGCAGAACTCAAAGTTTTTAATAAGATAGAAGCACGCGAATTTAAGGTTTGTCTGCTTAAGCTGGCGAAGATTTATTACGATGTATTGAAGTTACATGAAAAAATGTTACGTGAGGATGCCACACTTAAGAAATTATGCGGAAATAACACTTTGACGGTGCGTTTGATGAATGAAAATATTGTCATTCTGCGCGAGGGGCCATTTGATTATTTTGAAATCGATTTGGATCGCGCACTTGAGCAAGAATTCGATAAGTTTAGCAAGGAATTGTCTGAGTTCGTCTCTGTTCTTGAAACGATGGGATCGTTGTCCCTGGTTTCGTTGGATGTTGTGTAATAAAAGGCCATAAATGTGTTGAGCGCATTGTCCTTGTCTTTTTTCTGACTCTCATTGTGCAATGACATACGACACCTCTGGTTGTGAAAAGCGTCGTGTTTTCATGCATAATGATGACGTCAAAAAAATTTTGTGACACTTAGCAGTCATTTTTTTAGCTCTGTTTAACGAGCATGGCGTAATAAGAAGAACATTCGATAAATGTTGATAAATCGCCATGAAAGGGCGAAATGTTTCAGCCCGGGGTGAAGCGTAGCGTAACCCCGGGTAAAAACGATTTCCCCCAATTATTTCTCCCCCTCTCCATTGGAGAGGGGGCAGGGGGTTGAGGCCCCCAAAGCCACTAAACCTTATACCCCACGGCATTGCGGGCACGGTTCAGGACTTCGTTCATCTTGACGCTGGCGCGTGCCGCGCCGTCGCGAAGGATATCTTCGAGCGTATCGGGATGGGCCATAAAATCGTCGTAAATCTTGCGCGGCCCTTCGGTTTTAGCCATCAACAAATCGTAAAGTGCCAGTTTGGCATGGCCATAACCAAACCCCGGCGTGCGGTATTTTTCGGCCAGCTCCTCGCACTGCTCGGGCGTGGCAAACAGCTTGTAGAGCTGATAAACATTGCACTTTTCGTAGTCCTTGGGCTGATCGATCGGTGTCGAATCGGTCACGATGCTCATGATCTGCTTGCGCAACTGTTTGGGCGAATACATGAGGTTAATCGTGTTGCCATACGATTTGGACATTTTGCGGCCATCAAGCCCGGGAATCGTCGCCATGCGCTCGTTGAATTTGGCCGTGGGCAGATGAAACGTCTCGCCAAACGCGAAGTTGAAACGCTCAGCCATGTCGCGCGTCATCTCGACGTGCTGCACCTGATCCTTGCCCACGGGAACGATATCGGAATCGTGAATGAGGATATCGGCGGCCATCAAAACGGGATACGCAAACAGCCCGTGCACTTCCTCACCCGCCGTCCCGCGGTCTTTCGCGGCCTTCCAGGCGTGTGCGCGTTCCAAAAGCCCCATGTTCGTCACACAGCTCAGAATCCAGGCGAGCTCGCAAACCTGCGGCAAATCGGACTGGCGATAGAAAATGCACTTCTTCGGATCGAGGCCAAACGCAAGGAAATATGCGGCAATGCCGTGCGAATATTCGCGCATTTTGGCGGCATCGTGCACCGTCGTCATGGCGTGGTAATCGGCGATGAAATACCGGCAGTCAAACTGATCCTGCAAAGCAATGGCAGGCTCGATCATACCGAGATGATTGCCGACATGCGGCGTCGACGTCGGCTTAATTCCGCTAAGAGATACTTGTTTCATGCGTATATTTCCTTAAAAAAGCACGGCGTATGGCGCAAGCCATAGCCGTGCGGGCCGGGCGTATGGCCGCAAGGCCATAGCCGGCCTCTCCAAATTAAAAAAACTTAAAAATCGTTGACGAACAAAAGATTTTCGACGACCTCGGGAATCTTGTCGGGCGAAAATCGGACGAGATCGAGGAACTCGGTCAGGAATTTCATGGTCTGGCGCGGATTCGACAGCTGCCCCTGCTGCGTGAGCGCGTTCACGACGTCCGAAAGCGGCTCGGCAATGCCGTCGGGAATTTCCGTGTCCGGATACGCCTCGCGATAAAGCGCGACGAGATGCTCGGTCATTTTCTGATAATCGGGCGCGTTGAGCTGGTTCAGATAGCAAATAAACTGCGGCGGAAGCGCCTCCTGAAGCACGCGAATGCCGTCGGAATTCGGCGTCATGGCAAACACGAGATAAAGCCCCGGGTTGTCGGAATACCGCGTCGGAAGCTCGCGCTGAATGCCATAACCGCCCACGAGAAGCTCGTCATCCGTACACGGCAGCGCGTCGCCATCGCTCGCATTGACGGCGTGCGACCACGCCTGGAAAAGCGATTTCGCATACGTGCGGTTCTGCGCCGAAAGCAGCGAATAAAACTCGGCCTCGTCGATGACGATGACGAGCCCCGCATAACCAACATCGCGGGCGAGCTGCGAAATCCCGTTCAAAATATACCCGTAAATCTTCGCCCACGGACGGTAGTCGAGCAGCGAATAAATCTTCGGGAACCGCCCGTGAATCATGTTCAGTTCGTCGTTGATGTTCTGGTTTGAACACGTCGGATGGCCCTCGATCCAGTCTATGAGCAGGTGCCGCGCCTTTTCGGGCCACGCTTCGACATCGTTGACGTACGACGGCAGGCGAATCGTTTCGGGATGGTTCAGCGCGTAAGTATAGGCAAGCGCCGGCGAAAGATACAGGTGAAGCCCTTTTTCGAGCTGCTCGCGAATCGTGCGCGGCAACGGATGATTCCGGTCATTTTTCGCAAGATATTTATGCAGGATTTCTTCGTTCTGCGCGGCCTTGTTCAAAAGCGGCCCAATCCCTTCCGTGATCCCCTGGACATCGGGATAGAGGAGATTCCGCATTATCGCATGATATATACGTTTCGGCTGCGACGGCGACAAGTCTGCGTGGTCGAGTGTGACTTTCGACACGAGGAAATTCTTTTTGAGCGCAATCTGTTCTATCAGCTCGAGCAGGTGCGACTTTCCGAGGCCGTAATCGCCGAGGAATGCACGTCTGGCACCGCTTTGGGCGCATAATTCGAGGTCGCGCTTGACGATATCGATTTCGATATCGCGCCCGAACGTGGAATTTTCAAGATCCGTTGCAGGAACCACGCCTAGCCGCATGGCTTCAAGAGTGAGCGCAGCATGAAGGTTCTGAGCAGTCATATTTCGGAATTCCATTGTGTTGTGAAAGTGACGGGGGGAAGTCTCCCCCCGCGCGGCTATGTGCTCGCCACTGCGTGGCTGTGCGCATACGCCGCTCCCCTCTCGAGCCAATCCGGAGCTGAAACCCTGAAACTAAAAGTCGTCGAATTCGTCCTCTCTTTCTTCAGCATCCGTAATCGTCTGCTGGCCCGTCCAAAGCAGTTCAGCCGCCTGTTCCGGCAACAACTCGCTCTCTCCATCCGCCAGCTGCGCATACAGGAAATCGACCCACGTCTTGACGAACAAACGGCGGTGGTTGACTTCGAAACACGCTTCCGCACAAGCTTTGGCGAGCGCTGCCGCATTGGCCGACTGCAGGTCGTGGTTGAATGCGACATCGCGGGCATCCTCGAACACGCTGATGAGCTTGATACCGAGTTCTGTCAATAGATCGACGGGATCGAGGTCGAGCTTTTCGAGATCGATGAGTACGGCCTGCGGGCTCCGTGCACTGAGGGGCACCGGCGATTTAAGGCGCTGATAAAGGGCCGGATAATCGGGCACCACCGTGCGCATGAATTCCGGCGGAACCGCGTACATGAACAGTGTATGGGGCAACTGATGCCGACCGCACAGATCGACGACCTGGCGCAGATTGTCGCCAATGATATGGGAACGGCGAGCACTGACGGACAGGTTGCGGTCGACTTCGTCGAACAGAAGCGCCGTCCCCGGCAGGCCGAGTGCGACGATCATCTGCAACAGGCAACGCATCATCGTAAAGCCGTTCGCCTTCGATATCTGCTCATACACGCCCCGATCCTTCAGAACCGTGTGCGTGATATTTTCGCCGAGAAGCCAGGCCTCAAAGATTTGCTCTTCTTCAAAGTTATTTTCGAGCGACGCGCACGCAAATGCAATCACGGCACTGCGATAAGAATGGCTTTCGCACCAGGCACGACCGAGTTTGTTCTTGAACCAGGCGACGACATCTTTTGTCGGATTGGCCGCACCATTCTTTTCGGCCTCGTCGAGTTTTTTGTCGACGATGCGACGAATGACGCTCCCGATGCCGAGTTCGGGTGGATCCATGATCGACGACGGCGCAAGCCTCATATGGGATGCCACATTCTGATAAACTTTCAGCGCATCGTCATACGGACATTCGGCTGGCGAAAGTTCAACGCTCGCAACGGCAAACCCGTTATTCCACGCCAGTTCGCGCACGCAGTGAAGGAAATGCGTTTTGCCGCCGCCGAAATATCCCTGCACGAGTTTGAAACTCGATCCCTGTTTTAGAAGGCTGTGAAAATACTCGTGTTCAAGGACATTCAGATAACTTTCATTGCCAACATTGATCCGGGCAAGTCCGAACTCCGGCGGCTGTCCGCCCTCACCAAGTCGTTGTATAATGTGGGCAGCAACCAGCTTGTTCTCTTCATTAATCGACATGTTCAGCACATCTCCGTTCTGGACGGGTTAAAAAAGTTCGGTAATTCCGAAAAAATCCGCAGTATTTTACGCCTGTTTAAAGCAGAGTGACAAATAATATTGACCTTCCGAGGCCCCCATTGGAACAAAAAGTACATTCAACTTGTTCCGGGTGCTTCCACCGGTGGCCGTACCGAGTTCGAGACGCCATCCCTTGTGGCTCAAAAGCCCGTCGGCACGCAGTTTCTGAAGCTGATAGGCGAGCAGGTAACGCGGAAGATTTGCCGGCGATTTCTTCATCGCGACCTGATTTGGCCAGAGCCAGGCGAGCGGCTGCAAAAGATCCACGATATCGATGCACGCGCCCGCATGTTCCGAATTCTTCATCAGAACCATGTCGTATGCCATCTTCAAGCATTCCCAGAAGTGCTGTGAATCGATGCGCGACGCCCGGAATGTCTCGATCAGCATCTTGTGGGCATCCATGATTTCTCCGGGATCGAGCGACACCGTCTGAAGCTGTTCGTGCGCATAAGTCCACGTCGATTTCATCTGGCCAAACTGCACCTCAAGCGTGAGCGGATGCACGTAAATGACGAGCGGATTGTCACTAATGACGCGCAAATGCTGCGGGTTCAGGACGCTCTTGCTGATGCCGGTGATGAGCGTCTGGTGTGCCGTGATCCTGAGCTTGTGAAGCCTTTCCTCGAGCGCCTTGACGATATCTTTCTGCTGCACGTTGCAGCCAAAAGAATTCAGGTCGGCGGTTTTCAGGACTGAAATGGCATCGTCGAGATAATCCTGCCTTTCGAGCGATTTGGGTGAATCGAGTTTCTCAAGTGCCTTGACGACAGCTTTGCCAGAGGTAAGTGCTTTGCTGACCGATTTGGCGACGCCTTGCATGGCCACCAGGAGATCGGCTTCAGATTCTATCATAATTCTACTGCCCAACTTATTGCCGTGCCCATGTCCCTGCTCACCGTGATCAGGGACGGTGAACATCATTATTCGTTATCGTTTTCCTTGTCATTCCCAATCGGTGCCTCAAGGCGCGGCGACTGGTTGCGGAGCACTTCGTAAGCAACGCGGTTGCTGTACTGCGCATTTCGAGAGAGCGACGAATAGGTAAGGAATTCGATGCCCTGCGAATGTTTTTTCGAATCGGGAACGTTCTCGGCGTGATATCGCGTCGCCGCGACATCGTGCAGGAAAGCGGCGAGCGCCGCATCACCGGCACCGCTCGTGTTGCAGAGTTTCTGCGGGCCGCCGAGATAGGGATGGATATGCGTAAAGACGCGAACAGGTGCCTTGCAATTCTTGCGAAGCACGAGTCGGCTGTACTCATATTGGTTGTAATTCTCAATCGCGCCGCTGTGCAGGCCGTCACGCGTCGCTCGCTTGACCGAGTCATCCGTGTAGCCGCACATCGTGAGGCCGCGTGCCCCTTCCGTGATGAGAACCGTATCCACATAGTCGAGAAGCCAGTTCCCCGCGCTGAGCGGATCTGTCAAGCCCGTCAGCGCTTCGGCTTCGCGGGCATTCATCGCCACGATGTTGACGTGTTTTTTCAGGACATCGAGAATTTCTTTGCGCATGTGCCGCACGAGAGCGCTCGTCCCAAGCCCGAATGCGACGGGAACGCCAAATTTGTTGGCCAGTTCAAACATCCGGATCGTCGCGGCCGCAATCGGTCTTTTCGCATTGGCAATGCAATAAACGCTGCAAGCCACCACGCTCGCGTTTTTGATGATGTTTTCATCGATGTATTCGGCCTTGTATTCGCCGCTGATGCCCGGCGCGACAGCAAACGAACGCTCGCCATCGGGGGTAAAGCATGTCACGGCAATGCCGACCTGCCCTTCAACCGGAACGAGACAGTCGAGATTGACCGCCTTCGGCGTCTGCGCCACATAAGCAAATGCAGGCGTGCCCGGATGAATCGTTTCGGGTATCGCACCGAGGAGAATCGCAGGTTCCCCGGACAAGTGCGTATAATTGCAAAGCGTGTTCGCAATCGTGCCGCCAGCGGCAAAGCGAACCTCAAGCCCCAGTTCTTTCACGCGAGCGAGCAGACGCGTTATCTTTTCTTCCGAAAACTGGACACTCTCACCCGATACCATGCCCAATTCATCGAGAAGCGACTGAGGACAGTCGTGAACTTCGAGATCTACAAGAACCTCATCCAAACCGACGATGTACCAGGGTTTGGCAGTCGTCGTCGTGATAAGCGTCGATTTTTTTTCTGTGACGGGAAAATAATATTTCGCCTTTCGGATTCCAGGAAAACGCATTTTCTTTTTCCTCAATCATTTAGGGGTAGCTCCAAAAGCGGAGCAAGGGGCGCAGAAATTAACCAAAACACAAAGTGGTTGCAAGTAGATTAAACACCTACATTGCTAAAAACAGGAACTATTCAGTGTTTCTGAGTTACGTAAACCTATCGAAACGAGGCAGTAGGCAGTAGGCAGGAGAGCGCAATGATTTAAGTGCGTTGTTTTTAGTAAATTCCTCTGTTCCGTATTTCCGCGGGCGAGTGCCTGCGTCCCCAAGTAGGGCTGCGTAGTCACCTAAAAACACGGCGTAAACCTTGAATCTGCAAAGAATTCATCCGTATCGGTACGAACCCAGGCGTGCATCAGGATACGGCCATTCTCGATGCGTTTTCCGATACAGACCGAGGCGTTTTCGCCGTGCATCGCAAGCCAGACCTGAAAAGCACAGGCCGTCTCGAGGCATGCAATCCACGGGCGCGGCATGCACCTGTCGATGAGTTTCATCGCGACCGCGATGTCGTCCCTGGCAACGCGACGATGCGTTTTGGGAACGACTTCGAGCAGGCTTTTGGACACTTTGCGCCCGATTCGGATCGCCGTGTACGGCCCCGACACGCGGTTAATCACCGCAAACGCGATCTGCCCTAACGGCAACAACATGAGGGATGGGAACATAAGTGGGGAGCGGGGAGTGGGGAGTGGGTGAGGTTGGTTAATAGCCGGTTACGGAGAAGTGCATGACGTCTTTGGTCGAACCGTCGATCTCGCCACCCCATTTCCAGAATTTAGTCATGGCGTTATAGACGACGCCGTCTTTCACAATCGAAACCCGGGGCTGGGATTCCGGCTTCCAGTCGCCGCCAATACCGCGTTTGCAATTCTTGACCTCGGCGGCCTTGTTCGTCAGCTTTGTGGTGCAGTTGCTATAAATCGCATTCTTATTGGCGTTGATATCGATGGCCGTTCCATAGCTGTGCTGGCTCCATTTCGTGCGGAGACCGTCTTTGTCGACAGAGCCACGCGTCTTGCCGGGACGGTAGCCTTCGAGTTTTTCGAAATCGAATTTGCCGGACGATTTGATTTCGCCGAGTGCATTCTTGACCTGATCCGCATAGACGTGACAAATCCGGATCGGCGGAAGCGATATGCCGATGTCATGCGGATCAATCAAGACCTGATCTTCACGGCAGATCGTGCATTCCGGAACATTCGGATCGCGTTCGTCATCCGTCACTTCCGAATAGGGTTTGGACACGTCGAAGTGATTCGTCGTCTTGTTTTTTCTCGTGTCCCAGGCATAGGCGGAATAGGTGCATGTTTCGGGCAGCTTGCGCGTTGCGGGCTTCGCGGCCTTCTGGGGTTTAGGCTGTTCTGCAGCTTTAGGCTGTTCTGCGGTTTTAGGCTGTTCTGCGGCCTTATCCTCTTTCTTCTTGTCATCGGGGAAGGCAAAGACGACGGGCGCGTAGTCGCCATCGAGATTGGGCTTGCATTTTTCGTTTGGATCGACCGGCTTGGCCTCTTCCGCCTCGGATGGGCAGGGTTCTTCGGCAAACACGGGAGCAGAGCAAAGCGCAAGAGCGAATATTATTATTGCATCGAATCGAGGCATTATTTTCATCACTTGTTTCCTCCAGGCTTAATTTCGGGCGGCATAAAGTCGTCGATGACGAATGGAAAACTTTCGGGATCCTTCACGGGGACGCGTTTCGTCACCGCACGGACAGATTTTCCATCTGGATGCTGTAACCATGCCTTAAAAACATGAATTGGCTGAATGCTGTAACGATAATCGTTATTGGCGGGTTTGGTCGCGCTCGTTCTTAGAATGATCGCGTTGTCGTGCGCAGGCAGCCCGATGATATTTTTCTTGAACTGTGCCGAATACCCCCAATACTGTTCGGCATTTGAGAGATACAGCGTGGTCACTTTTGCACCGAGTTCGTCGAGTGTCGAGGCAATCGAGGCAAACGCCCTGTCACCGAGAAGGTTTGCCTGCAGCGTGCGGATGCGCCCTGCCTGAATCATGTTCTTGATAAAGGCAAACGTCTCGGGATCGTTCATAAAGCTCTTCATTTTGGCGCGTTCCACGCGTTTGAGTTGGCGAGCGATCGGTCGATGGGTCTTTTTATAGACCTCGATGGGGAGCGCCTTGTTGAGGCCTTCGGCGCTTCCCTGCTCACCTTTAATCCATTCGAGTCCCTTTTTTTCATCGTCGAAATACGAATGCAGACAGGCCGCGTCGTCGCACATTTTCCAGAACGCCATATAGAACTTGTGGATGATGACGACCCATGGATCGTAGTCGATCATCAGGGCAAGCGTAGGCTTCTGCCAGCCGACAAAGAGATAACCCTGATCGGTTCCGACGCCGATATAGGTTCCGCCAAGATCGCGGATATGTTCCTCAAAGAGATCGAGGTGAAGTTCATCGGTGAAGGGGAAGTGACCACCTTCGTATGCTTTTTCGACGGCATTCAGGATTTCGGGATCGACATCCCACGTAATATTGGACAATTTCTCGTTCTGTTCATCCGAGAGGGGATCGAACGAATCGATGCGATGGCTGTCGGCAATTTCCTGCGCCGGCGCGGGTTCAGCGACAGGTTCGGGCGCGGGTTCAGCAATGGCGGATTCAGGTGCTGGCGCGGATTCCGCGACGGCGGGTTCCGAGGCGGCTGCGACCGCTATTTCTGCGGGTTTAACGGCCTGCCCGGCATCGTCTTTCGGCTGGCTGCACGAAACCAGCAATGCCGCAGTCAGGGCCATCAGGATTATTCTTTTTATCATCGGAATTCTCAGTTTTGTCATTTGGGAGGTCACGCAGGACATCAAAAGAAGCCATCTTATAGCGCAATATCCACATTCTTGCCATTATTCCGATTATGGAATAACAAAGCATAGTGCAGTTTTCCAACTCGTTGGATTTTCTGTGCATTCACCACACTCAATTGCGCATTAAATTACCGAAACTTCCGCAGTTGCTAAAGAAATACGAATCATGTCAGGTTTAAAAGCTGTTCGCCTCCCCCCCCACATCATTTCCGATGTTCCCGAAATTGCCGCTCCTTATGATTCCTGTTTTATCCCGAGGGGATTTCTATTTCCGGAATCCCGCGAGGAATTAAAGCCTTATCGGGAGTTTCCTCTGTCCGAGCCGTTTTATGCGACTCCCAAGCAGACGGATAGTTCGGTCAACGACATTTTTGCCGAGCCGGATTCGGAGGACACGGGGTGTTTCGACTCGACGATTCTCCAAATCAGCGAACTCGATGAACTGCTTTTGGATGTCCAGGCCATGGGGATGCAGTACTCGATGCACATGCAGATGTGCCTTAGGACTGACCTTCGGTACAATTTCCCGCACACGTGGGATCAGAAACAGGCGATGCTGTGCAGCATTCCGGTATTTTCGGAAGAGCTTTGCAAGTGGCATTATCCGATATCGACACTCGGCTATAACATTCAGAACACCGATCCGCCCATCGACATCGATACAGCGCACAATTACCCCCAGCTTTTCGGGTACCTTCCGAATGGCGACATCGTCGTTTATTGGGAAATTGCGGAAATACTGGCCGCCGAGTTTGGCGTCGATACCGATCCGCTCCTCACCACGGTCGACGGCACGCTGATCCTCATGCCAAATGTTCCCGAGGAAGTGAAGCGTCTGGCACCGTGCGACGGCGTGACCGAGACGGGGATTTTTGTGGGGCCGAACAGGGATTATCAGCCGGCGTTTTCTTATGCCTGGCAATGGCTTGGACGGCAGCCGATCGTCATCAAGCACGCCATTTACCCGTTCTATCGCCTTCGCCTGCCCGTCATTCACTGCGAGCTCGATTTCAACCGCTATGCGGAGGCCACATGGGGGGCATTCGGCTACACCTCCGAACGCCTTTGCGGATACGAATTCAAAATCGTCAACAACCCGTTTACCCGCGACGTCCCCATTTTTGCCACCGAACGCGGCAACATTGTGGTATCCCTCAAGTTCCACGAACGGCTCGTTCAGTTGCTCGCCAGTTTTGGCGTGGGGTGCTGCACACAGCTGTTCCCGATCCAGCGCATTCAGTGATGCCGCCCCGATAAAAGAGTCGGCCGGCGTATTGGGCGCGGATCCGTATGAACATCGTGATGAAAGAATTAATATTTCGGAAATCCGCGCCATTAAAGAAGAATTCGGCCCAATAGACGGCCGCCGCCGCGTATGGCCAAGGGCCATAGCGGCGGACCAGACAAAAGAACCAAGATGATCCAGATTTCAGGACTGACCAAATATTTCGGGCCGCAAAAACTTTTTGAGGACATCACATGGCAAATCGACCGGTTTCAGCGCACGGCGCTCGTCGGCCATAACGGGGCCGGAAAATCGACCATTTTGAAGATTATTGCGGGCCAGCTCGACCCCGACGGCGGATCGGTGATCATCCCAAAGACGGTTTCGATTGGGTATCTGCCGCAGGAAATCACGATTTTGGACAGGAAACCGGCGCTCGAGCTCGTGCTTTCGGGAAAACAGCGCGTGCTCGATTTGGAAGCCGAAATCGAGGTGATGCAGCAGAAAGTGCAGGAAAATCCGAGCGAAGAGAATATTGCGGCACTTGGGGAAATGCAGCACGAATTCGAGACATCGGGCGGCTACGGGCTGAGAGCGCAGGCGCAGTCGATTATGGCATCGCTCGGTTTTAAGAATGAAGAGATGATGAAGCTGACGACCGAGTTCTCGGGCGGTTGGCAAATGCGCATTTTATTGGCACGTCTGCTTCTGGCAAAGCCGGGTCTGCTGCTTCTCGACGAGCCGACGAACCACCTCGACATCGAATCGCTGGCGTGGCTAGAATCGTTTCTGGCGGGTTATCCGGGCGTCCTGCTCATCGTCAGCCACGACCGCGCATTCCTCAACCACGTTATCGACGGCGTCGTGTCGCTGGACGAGAACGGGCTCCTGCAGTTCCCGGGCAATTACGACCATTACCTCGAAATGCGCGAGGCGCTTGAAGCACAGCTCGAAAAGACGGCCGAAATGCAACGCCAGGCGATTGCCGAAAAGCAGGCGTTCATCGAGCGTTTCCGATACAAGGCGACCAAGGCCAAACAGGTTCAGAGCCGCGTAAAACAGCTCGAAAAGATGGAATCCGTGCAGCTTTTGCAGAACCGCAAGAAGGTGCGATTTCATTTTCCGCAGCCCGAACGGCCGCCGCAGATTCTGCTCGAGCTGCGCCATGCTTCGAAGGCTTACGGCGACAACGTCGTCTACAAAGACATCGATTTCCGCGTTTATCGGGGCGACAAGATGGCGCTCGTGGCACCGAACGGGGCCGGGAAATCGACGCTGCTCAAGATGCTGGCGAACATCATTCCGTTCGAGGGCGAGCGGCTTCTGGCCGACCGCGTGCACCTGGCGCATTTTGCACAGCACCAGATCGACGCGCTCGATTTTCAGAAAACGCTGCTCGAAGAGGCCGGATATGAGCTGCCGAACACGATCAACATGACGATGCTCCGGGCCGCATTGGGGGCGTTTCTCTTTACGAACGAAGACGTCGACAAGCCGGTGTCCGTCCTTTCCGGTGGCGAGAAGAACAAGCTCGCGCTGGCCAAAATCCTACTCCGTGCCCCGAACCTGCTGCTGCTCGACGAACCGACGAACCACCTCGATCTCGACAGCCGCGAGGCGTTGGAACAGGCCTTGATGGATTATCCGGGCACCATCGTCGTCATTTCGCACGACCGCTGGTTTATCGACAAAGTCTGCAACAAAATCGTTTCGATCGACCACGGCAAGATCGACATCTTTGAAGGCACGTATAGCGAACACGAGGCCTGGCTGGCAGAGCAAAAGGCGGCGCTGCCGCCGGATCCCGCCGCCGAGTTCGACAGCCTGAATGCCAAAAAGAAAAAGCGCGTTGAATCGGCCCAACAGCGAGCGGCCATTCAGAAAGCGACGAAAAGCATCAACGACAGGATAAAGAAACTCGAAAAGCGCACGGCGGAACTCGAAGGCATCATCGCCGATATCGACGCAAAGCTCAGCAACCCGGAAACCTATAAGAACAACGCGCAAATCAAGGAACTTGCCGTATCGAAGTCAGCTGCCCAGCGAGAATTGGACGAAGTCATGGAGGCTTGGATGGAGGAGCAGATGGCGCTCGAAGAGGCGATGGAAGCGTTTAAATAGTGGGGAGTTTGAGTGGGGGCTGAATAGTTATTTTTTCAAAAATGGCGTTTTGGATAGCCCCAATTTTTCCAGATGCGATATAATGATACATTTCAACTACCGTTTTCGCGGTGGTTGTTTTTTTTGTCATGCGGCAACCCCGGATTTGAAACTTTTTCAAAGGCTTTCATGCCTGCAAACATCTCAAAAAGCATCAAAATAAAGGATAATTCATGAAAAAGCTTACCTTGATTTCCAGTCTTCTCGCCGTACTCGCCATCGCCGGCTGTAACGATAGCGTTCCCTACGGAGCCTGTAATGGCCAAATGGCCGTGATGGATAACGGCCAGCTGAAGATTTGTGTCGTCAACTCATGGTCTGAAGACACCACCTGCACGGAAGACGGTGCAACGATGTGCGGCGACCACTTCATCGCCAAATGCACGGAAAACAAATGGCAGGTAAGCACAGAATGCGAATCATTCGAAGTCTGCAAAGACGTGTCCGGAACGCCGACTTGTGTCGAAAGCACGGATTGCGATGTCTCTAAAGATGTTCCCGCCTGCAACGGCCTTTATGAACTCAAGACATGCGTCGACGGCAAATGGACATCGACGTCCTGCGATCACGGTTCGATGTGTCAGGGACCGGATGCTGCGACGCCCGTCGCATCATGCGTCGCGATCATCCCCCCATCCGGCTGCGATACGGAAGAAACGACCTGCGAAAACAGCACATTGCGGTATTGCGAAGCCAACGAGTGGAAAACAAAGACCTGCGAAAACGGATGCGAGGGCACCAAATGCAAAGAAACAACCACGCCTGAGACCTGCAATGCGGCGGATTATCCCAAATGCTCTGACGACGGCAAACTGCTGACATGCCCGAACGGAACGGTTGAAACAACCGCCTGTACTGAAGGGAAAACATGCAAGACGACAGAAAGCGGTGCCTCCTGTGAAGCTGGCGATACCGAGATAAAGGAATGCACGGAATCCTGCGATCACGGTTGCAACACCCATACGGGCACGTGCTACGTCGAATGCAATCCGGCTGAATACACCTCGTCGTGCAGCGACAATACCCTCACATTCTGCAACGAGACGGGCGAAATCACGGAAAGCAACTGCAACGACGGCAACAAAGTCTGCAAGGATGAAGGCAACGGCGCCGAATGCGTGACAGACGACAAACCCCCAGTGACCGAACACGATTGCGATGAAGAAGGCAAATCCATCTGCGACGGAAATTCGGTCAAGACCTGCGAAGGCGGCGAATGGGAAGTGCGTCCTTGTGTTGAAGAGTGCAAAGAAGATGTACCGGGCGATGCCACTTGTTCTGAACTCGAAGTCGGCACCGAGTGCACCGAAGGTGACGCACAATGCGACGGCTCGTTCAAAATCATCAAATGCGTCAACGGACATTGGGCTGAATCGACGGATTGCGGTTATCAGCAGACCTGCCAGAAAATCAATGACGTTACCCAATGCAGCAATGCCTGCCGTAAGGGCAGGGGCATTTGCAACAACGAGATCAATGCAACGTATATTTGCGATAACGACACCCTGACGTGGGTGATGACGCCATGTGAAGACAAGCGCTGCGCCGTCAGTGAAAAAATGTCGAAATGCATCATCAGAGGCGGCGATGCCTGTTCACTTTACTCGTTTAACAAGGATGACGACCCCGTCGAAAAAGCGCTTTGTGATTTCGACCGCATGTTCGTCTGCCAGGAAGAAGTGCTCACGGACAAACAGCCATTCTGTGGTTCAGGCAAAGATGACAAGGCCATCAAGCTCTGCGCGGATGACATTCCCATCTACCGTCCTTGCTATGAATACGCCTGGATCAGCCCGTCCTGCAATCTCGGCAATCTGAGCCAGACCATGACAAAACAGGACTTTAATACCGGAAATTCAGAAGCCCTCTCAAGAGCCAGTGAAGACGAAATCAACGACAAAGTCTATCTCGATGCCAAAGACGCACTGACAGAAAGTTCCGCGTGTGAAGTCAATGAATGCAAGATTCATTACTACACAATCAATACCGAAAATTGTAATGAAACGATTGAAGGTCAGGACGAACCTGGATGTTATACGTACAGCTATAACAGCTCCAATAACACCGCGACCAAAACTGAAAAATATTATCTCCAGACCAGCGAACTCAAATTCATTGCCGGTCCTGTAATCGAGACAAAAGTCAACGAAGAGTCGATCAGCCTCAGAGCTATCTACACCATCAACAGCAAAGAGATTGTCTATAGCTGGATTAAAGCAGACGCACTCTCCGAGCAGAGCTGCGGCCAGGTTGTGACAGTAGATTAAAAGGAGAATTCATGATTCCTCAGCACCATTACATTTCGTGTGTCGGCTGCGGCACACGGGTTCACGCCTATGATTCGACGACGTTTTCGTGCCCGAATCGCGACTGCATGCCCGAGATCAATCACATCCTCCAGAAAAAGCACGTGATTACGACTCAGTTGTGGCAGCGAAGCAAGCTGGAAGACTCGAAGAATCCGTTCATCCGATACCGCCATCGCCTTCTCGGCTATCACCGTGCCCTGAATGCGCGTCACACGGATATCGATTACCTTGAGCACGTGTCGGATCTCGACAGCCGGCTCGCCGCCATCGACGGGCACGGGTTTGAAGAGACCCCGCTCACGATTGAGACCGAGCTCGCCAATGCCCTCGGCCTCGATCCGATGCAGCAGCTTTTCGTCAAAGACGAAACCCATAACGTCGCCGGTTCCCACAAAGCTCGCCATTTGTTCGGCATACTCCTCAACCTGTCGAACGAATCGCTCAAGCGCCCGTTCGCGATTGCGAGCTGCGGCAATGCGGCTCTGGCCGCAGCGGTTGTCAGCAAAGCGGCCGGCGCAAAACTCGAGGTCTATATCCCAACGGATGCCGAAGAAAGCGTCGTCGAACGACTCAAGGTTCTCGGCGCCAACCTTCACGTATGCGAACGTCGCGAGGGCGAGCTAGGCGATCCGTGCTATCTGCGATCGCTCGATGCCGTGCGCGACGGTGCGATCCCGTTCACGTGCCAGGGGCCGGACAACGGCCTGACCATCGAGGGCGGTTCCACGTTGGCATACGAAATCTTCGATCGCTGGCACGAAGCCAACCAGTCCTGCCACCACATGTTCGTCCAGGTCGGTGGCGGTGCGCTCGCTTCGAGTTCCGCCCAGGCGCTCGCCGATGTCATGCGTCATGAGCCTCTGCCCGTTCTGCCTCGATTCCATACCGTCCAGACGCGCGGCGCATTCCCGCTCGCTCGAGCCTACGATCGCGTCGTCCGCGTCATCGACGCACGCCTTCGCGGCCTCCCGTTGCCGGAACTCAAACCGTTTGTCGACGATGTTTCCGTCGAAGAACGTGCAGCTGCACACGATGCCGGCGGCATTGCCCAGCGCCTCATCATGGCTGACTGCATCCGTTCCGCATGGGATTCCACGGCCGTCCAGTCGATGATTCGATACGCCGTCGCCAACAAAAATATGTTCATGTGGCCATGGGAAACCGCACCTCATTCCGTCGCCCACGGCATTCTCGACGACGAAACTTACGACTGGTTCGCCATCGTATGCACCATGCTCCGAACCGGCGGCATTCCTCTCGTCGTCGACGAGGCACATCTCATCGAAGCCCATCGGCTCGCCAATACATACACATCCATCACGCCATCCGCCACGGGCAGCGCAGGGCTGGCCGGACTCATGATTATGAAAGAAGCAAACGCCATCGCCGAATACGAAAACGTTTCGCTCTATTTCACCGGCATTGAAAGATAAACGATAAAACGAAGGCCATCCCACTCCGGATGGCCTTTTTTTTTGCCGTGCCGCTATTATCATACGCGGCACCTCGCACGCCTATTGGCATACGGCGTGCGGCCACGCCTATTGCATACGGCGCGGCCTGTCTATTACGGAAACAAACCGTGGGATGGGCCTATTGCTTACTGCCTAGTTTCGATAAGACTACGAAATCCAGAAATTCTGCCAGAGTCTGAATAGTTACAAAAAAATTAAAAAAAATGACTGCCCAAGTGTCACAATTTTTTTTTGATGTCATCATCTTGTCGGCAATCGAGGCATTGCCGAAAAGGAGGGAGATATGACAAGACACGAACTTGGGCGCGGTGCGATTAAGGCGAAATATTCTTTAGAAAACTCGATGTTTGAAATACGGGACGAACCGAAGCAAGGAAAGTTTGACTTCGAGTTTATCAGTCGGAATGCGATAATTCTGTGGATTGTCGTCACCGTGATATGCCTGCTGAGCAGGGCATTGGGGTGACGAATTCAATGCAAGCCGAAACGTTTTTTCAAATCATCGAAGCTGGTTCCGAGACCTTTGGAAATTTCAAATAAATAGGCCTGAAGCCTTGCCGGAGGGATGTCGTGACAGTCCTCGGATTCGAGTTTTTCGATGATTTTGGCTGGAATTCGGATTTTGAGCGCAAGCTGTCGCACCGAAATACCGGTGGTTTCGCGGAGTTTCTGAAGGTAACTGCCCGGCAAGCTGTCCGATTGTTTTGGTTCGGTTCTGCGGGCGGTTGCGAACGTCGATGAGAACGATCGCGAGATGGCAGGTGCCTCCGCAACGGACGATTTTGGGGCGGCGCTGGCGGGCTCGAGATCGGACTTTTTGTAAGCGGCTTCGAGCTTTGCAATGATTTGGGCAATCGTGTCGCGATTGAGGATATTCGCGACGAGCCCGTTTTCGCGGCGATAGCCTTCCCAAAGAATTCTGTAATTCTGACGCGCTTCTTCCGATGTCGAGGCACGTAAGAAATCGCGTGGCTGCTGGCTTTCCTGAATGAGGGGCAGACAGGCGTTCGTGCCGAATTTTAGGGAGTTCATCGTTTCGCGAACGATGGAATCCATTTCGCGGACGATGGGATCTTCTCGCATGAAAGCGGAGACTTCGGCGAGCTTGCGCATATAAAACCAACGCCTGTCGTCGAATTGTATGCTGCCGAGGAAGCGGATATCGAGCCCCAGCATAACTCCCCATGCATGGCAAAGCGCGAGGCTTTGAAGACTTTCGCTATTTTCTCGCCGATGGTTGAGCAGGAACGCGCATCGGAATGCGCTGACTTCTTCGGCGAATCGCGTTTGAAGAGTAGGGGACAGGCGCTCGTAAATGCTGTTAAATTCCCATGTGAGTTCTTCTTTGCTCAGGATGGAAGAGAGGTCGTCCGTTTCTTCGAAACGCCGTATGTAGCGAATGAACGTGCGCCGGAGCCAAATCGTGGACTGGAAGATGACGGCCGGTTCGGGATTGGCGATGAGTATCGGCATGTCAGCTCGCAGAAAGAGTTCGCATTCAAATTCCGGATCTGCGGCATCGATGACGATTTCATCGAACTGCGACAAAGCTCGCAGCTGTGCGATAAAGCTGTCGGGTTCCTCGGGCGTCAGGCATACGTAATCGATACCGGGGAACGTCGTGTTTATGGCACGAAAATCGCCGACAGGTTGCGGCGTTTGAGTCGGCAAATCCATGTCAATGGCGAGTGTTGCCCACGGCGACATATCGACGACGAGGACACGTCGATCGCGGGAGGCCAGGGCTTTGGCCAGGGCTATCGTACACGCAGATCGCCCTATGCCGCCTTTAGGGCTGGCCATAACGGTGATTCTCATCTGTTGGCGTGTACGTGACATGGTGACTCTATTTTATCGTTGTGGACATTGGCGAGTATCGTTTTTGGCCTCACCCCCTGCCCCCTCTCCAATGGAGAGGGGGAGAGTCTGTATTCTTTCGCCCTTTCAGGGCGATTTCTAACAATTATCGAGGTTTAGTATATCCGAGCCTAATGAATTCAATTAATCGGGTTAATCTACAGTTTCGAGAATATATTTCAGGATTTGGAGCACGCGATTCGTGTCATGATGCCTGACGAGGAAGAAGAATTCGCCCATCGCATCCTGATACGAGCCTGGAACCGGTTCAGCCATGACCATGCAGTCGCTGAACTGTGCCATGATGTCTTCATTGGAATGCTTGAAGTGTTCGTTTACACGGCGGCCTGCAAACCCGACTGAGTATTTGAGTTTGGCACCGTAAAACGGATAGCAATCGTGGAATGAAGCGGCCCATGTTTCATACAAATCGATATCGGCAGAATAGTTCATCATGTCGATGGTGAAGAGCCCAGGCGGACGGACGTTGATTTCGAGGAAGCAATATTCTGTCGGATCTTTCTTCGTGCGGAACCACTCGATGTGGAAGAATCGTTCGCGGACATCGAAGGCCTTGACGGCTTTGCGCCCGAGTTCCTCGAGTCGGGGATCGACGTGCGTCACGTTGAAATAATAGATCGAACGGGCTTCATTCACGCTTTCCATGACGCCGGCATTATATTCGTGCGAGGTAAAGAATATGATGCGGCCGGAACGGTCGACAAATCCGTCGAATGTCACGATATCGCCGCGAATATATTGTTCGCAGATGTAGCGACCGTGAATGTATTCAAAACAATGGCTGAGTTCTTCTTCGTCGTTGATGGCATACGTCGCGGAAGCGCCAACGCCGACGACGGGCTTGACGACGATAGGATAGCCGACTTTCTTGACGAAAGCGCGGAGCTGGTCGAGGTCTTCGACTTCCATGCCTTCCGCAACCGGGATGCCGGCATCGCGGGCAACGCGTTTCATTTCGAGTTTGCTGCGGTTGATGTCAGTCTGCGCTGGTTTTTGACCAAACACATTAAAATCTTCGCGCAGGCGCGATTCGATGCCGAGCCAGTACTCGTTCTGAGAATCAATTCTGTCGATTTTTCCGTATTTGGACGTCAGATAGCCGACCGTGCGGACCATGGCGTCGTAATCCATCATATCGGGGACGTAGACGTATTCATCCAACGTATTGCGAAGCTCGTCGGAAATGTACGGACTGTCGCCAATGCCTAATGCCGTGTCGCCATATTTCTTGAGGCAGCGAGCATAGTTGATATGATTGGCAGGAAAATGCGGCGATAAAATGATGACATTCATGCCTTTATCTCTCCACGTGAAAATTCGTTAAAAAAGTTCCGCCTACGTTAAGAATGCGGAATGTGGTTCTATAACACACAAATTGTATGAATAAAATGAATGGATTTAGGGGACTGGGTG
>JAZODZ010000103.1:0-11487 GCA_045597285.1 Myxococcota bacterium | reverse complement strand
TTTGACTTCAAACTCTGATTCAATCATCAAATTCAGGTTTTAAGTCATCAGTGCCATGGTTTATTGCTTTCTTCTGACAAATTGATAGTCCTTCCATTAGCCAGCGAAATTCCTGTGTTGTAAGCTGGGGGCCACGCAGAGCGAGGAGGCAGTGTAGTGGATGAATAGTCATGCGATATGCGTAAAATATTGTCGCTTTAGACTATAGGTGATAAACAAGCTGAAGAAATGCGGAGTTGGCATTTCGGTTTAACCCCAATCTCGAAAAGGAAAAGCGTATGTCGGCGAATTGGACTAAACGGTTATTGGTGTTTGCAGTTGTCGCATTTATCATGGTTGCTTGTGGTGGGAATAACAATTCACCTAAGAATGCGACGGAAGGAACGGTCACTTTGGAAGAAAAAGTTGAACAGCCTGCGCAGGAAAATAGTGAATCGAAACTCAACATTGTCGAGTATAAAGGTTCAAAGACAGTCATGATCGATGAGAATGTGATAGCCATGATCATTGACGAAAAGTTGTCGGCTGAAATGGACGGTTTGGAGGAGGAAAAATATGATGCACTCTCAGATTATTATGAAAAGGTAATTGATTATCTGAATGAACACTATATTGAAAAAACTGAACATGCAAAAGACGTCTGGAACGTGTATTTGCACGTGGATGAGGCTCAGAGTGAAATAATTGTTATTGATTTAGGCCTAGCGGAAGATAGTAAACAGGCGCAGATAGCTACCGTGAATGTGGTAAGTGGTTCATTTGAAGCATTGGCGACTGCAAAGCTTGACAAAAATGGCGATCTGACGTTGACGGATAATATAAACTATAAAGATACCAAACTTGGAAATATCGGGCATAGGCCTGAATAATCGGTGTAGCGTATGTGCCAAATGGGCACATACTTTCTGGCTTATTTGGGATGCCATACGGTGCGTTGCACGATGTTGCTGTGAATAAAGGTGTGTTCCTGTTGTAGTGGCTAAGGAGAAAAGAAAATGCGCGGCATAATTCGATCTGATCTATCTGGAAAAGTAGTTTTGACGCTTTGTTTTTTGGTGTGCATCGCGATACTGTTTGGGGGCTGTGCGAAAAGTGTATCCGTCAACAATGTGCCGAATGAGCAGACTGCCGGTGGAGTATCCGAAACGCCTGAGGGTGATTTCGATGTCAATGCTAACATGGATGTAGAGGCCTTGAAGCAGATCATAAGAAATCAGAATCCCGATCAACGCATCATCGATGCCGAGATGATCGAATCGATCATGAACAAGCATGGCGATCAGATAAAACGTGCTGCAAGGAAATATAATTGGGAATATGACCAATGTTATGATTCGATTAATTTTGTGGTTCAGGATGAAAGTGAATGCGAATCGGACGAGCGCACCGTATTGAATATATTAGTAGAGGAACAACAACGCATTGAATGGCTCAAGAAACATGGTCAGAAAGATATACAACGCGCAATGTGGCGAGTTCTCAAGGGAAGGGATTACTATTCGCAAATATTTTTTGAAGATTCATATAATGAAAAGTATGATGCTGTAGGTGCTCTTCGGCAATATGTGAAGGCGGGCGCTGACCTCAGTTTGCCGAATTGGGACGGGGAGGTTGGCGCATTTTGGATTAGTGCATTTGCTGTGTACGATGCCAAGTTGATTATGGAATTGATTGAATCGGGGGCTGTGAAGTATGATGTGAAGGATGTAGAGGGCAATAGCTTGTTGCATAAATATGCGTCTAACGAAAAGATGTTTGACATGTTGATAAAGTCCGGACTGGACATTAATAATGAGAACAATAATGGGCAAACGCCCATATTTTTTGTAAAAGACCCACAGATTTTGGAGAAATATATTAAGGCGGGTGCGGATATCAATCATACGGATCACAATGGCAGCACCCCCATATTTTATGCGGTAAAGAACGACAAAGAACATTTCCCTGTTTCTGCCGAGATGGTCAGATTGGGCGCGGATATCAACCATGTCAACAACGATGGCAAAACGGCGATTTTTGAGGTGAATTCCCAAAATGATCTTATGGAATTTGTGAAACTCGGTGCCAAGCTCGATGTAAAGGATAAGACGGGAAACACCCTGTTATACAGTTATGATATCTCAGAAGATAACGAAACGCTCGATAAGTTGGATTTATATCTTGAGAGTGGCGCGGAGGTTAAGGATGGCGGGCAATTTCCAATACTGAAGATATGTGTGATGCATGAATATGACTATGAGAGTGTAAATAATGATATCAATAAATTATGTGTAGACAAGCTGGTTAAAGCGGGAGTGGATATCACTGCGAAAGACAGTAAGGGACGCGACTTTCTTTCGTATATTTTGGAGAATTCTTCGAGTTATATGTTGAGTGAAGAATCTTATAATTATGCCAGAAACGAACTCAAATTGAAATATGGCAATCAATTGAGGGTAATCGACGTGATTTCACAAGCCCGTCGCAGTTTTGACAGGCAGATGGAAGTGGACGAGTTTAGCGGTGATATGACATTGCTAAGCGATGAAATGGATTATATACAGATGGCAATGGAAGACATGCTGAAGGATGGCGTTTTGGATGTCACTGAGAAAAAGCATGAGGGAGAGACGCTTTTGTTTTATGTGACAAAGTATTCGCTGGCCAGTGCGTTGATCAAGGCAGGTGTTGATATCGATGAAGATAATATTTTAGGGCAAACGGCATTGTGGACTGGCAATATCGCGGCTCTCGTCGAAGCCGGGGCCGATGTGAATGTCCGGGATATGCACGACACGACGCCGCTATTTGCGCATTATATATATTATTATGGAACTGACTGGGGGTCGGTAAAAATGTTCAATTCAGGGGAAGTTGGAAGCCTGTTAAATGCCGGCGCAGATATTAATGCAACCGATTCTAAAGGTCGTTCTGTACTTTTCCATGTCATCGAAGAGTGTGATGGGTTGGGCACCGAGGATTGTGAGGAAAACGATTACTGCGATCCCGAACCTGCCGTCAAATTTTTGGCGGATCGCGGTGCCGATGTCAACATCAAGGACAAGGAAGGCATTACCCCGTTGATGTTAGCTTGCGATGAGGCGATGGATGCAGATGCGATTGAAACGTTGCTCAAAGCCGGGGCAGATGCGAATGCGAAAGATAATGCGGGCAGAACGGTTGCAGACCATTGCAAGAAGTATTCTGCGATTGTTGAGATTCTGAATGCATCTGGAAAATAATAATATGGACTGACGCGTATATATAGCATGTATGACAATAGGCGAGAAAAATGGCAAAGATATGAATGAGGATATAAAGAATTATTTGTGTGATATATGTCATTGCATGTGGCAACAGGGGTGGGTTGCGGCAAACGACGGCAATGTCTCGGTTTTATTGGACGACGGTCGGATTCTTTGCACGCCGTCGGGGGTGAGCAAGCGCGAAATGCGGCCGGAGATGCTTATTATGGTTGATCACGAGGGAAATCTGCTCGAGGGGAATCGAAAGCCTTCGACGGAGTTGCCGATGCACCTGCGCTGCTATCGCGAACGCGATGATGTCCGCGCGGTTGTTCATGCGCATCCGCCTATGTCGACTTCGTTTGCGGTGGCAAACAAACCGCTTGACGATTACGCGATGATCGAGACGATTTGCGTGCTCGGGGCTGTGCCCGTGGCGCGTTATGCCGTGCCCGGAAGCGACGACGTGCCCGAATCGATTGCGCCGTGGATTCGGAATCACGATGCCGTGTTGCTACGCGCCCACGGCGCTCTGACTGTAGGATGTGATTTGAGAACGGCTTATTATCGAATGGAGACGCTCGAGCATTTTGCCCGTATTACGCTCTTTTCGAAGCTTTTGGGCGGTGCTGTTGATTTGCCGCGGCACGAAATCGACGTCCTTCTCGGCCGCCGCGACTCGTTTTATCACCATTCCGGAAAACATCCCGGGTATGAGAAATTTCGATAGTTTTGTGATTGTTTAGGCTCGCTTGCACACACGCAAGAAGAAAACGAAGGAATAATCCCATGCGAATTTATTTAGATAACTGTTGCTACAATCGTCCCTACGATGATCAGACGCAACTGCGAATATCACTTGAAACACAAGCAAAATTGCAGATACAAGCGATGATTCGGGATAAGCATTTTGAACTTGTTACATCATATGTCTTGCTATATGAAAATAGCCGTAATCCTCACGAAACACGAAGAAACACAATTCTCAGTTTTATAAAGGAGAATACCGCCTTTTATGTGGACATCGAAAAGGGAGAGGAAATTAAATCACTTGCAGATGAGATCATTGCTACAGGCGTCAAGACGGCTGACGCCCATCATGTCGCTTGTGCAATTATCGGTGGCGCGGAGTATTTCTTGACGACGGATAGTAGACTGCTAAAGTACCGCACAAACCGCATCACGCTTATGGACCCGACATCTTTTATTCGCCAACTGGAGGATTAAACATGAACAGCACTGTAGAACTCATGGACATTGGCATGAAGTATTTGATTGAACGCCTTGGACTTATCGATGCTGAGCGTTTCATTTCTATGATCATAAGAGAACGATCTGATTACACGAAGTGGCGCCAGCATTATTTTGGAGAAATGACTTCTGAGGAATTTCACGAAGCGGCCATGGAGTATGGAAAAACACATTCGCTATAACGGCCGCGTGCCGTATGCGCGCAGACCATCGAGCACATAGGCACGCGCAAGAGGGCGTATCGGCTAGCGTAGCGCAGTCGATAGCCCGATAAAGGCGAGCCGTATGCGCCAGCGGCGCATAGGCGAAGCTGAAAATCCGTTGTTATCAAGGGGTAAATCGTTTATAAATTCGCGCGTTTTTTCTGCCAGTCTCATTTTTGAATTGGCATTACTTTTTTTATACAGGCGAGAAAATGTCCGTACAGACCTTTAGAAAAGATATTCTTGAAACGATCGCATCGGCGTGCCGTGAACTCGGCGGCGACATGGATGCGTCACAGATTACGCTCAATGACGTTCCGGAAAACCAGTTTGGCGACATTGCCATGACGTGCTTTGCGCTCCGTGGAAAATTGACGGCGCTGGACGCAAAGGCGATGAACAACCCGGTTGCCATTTCACAGGCACTTGCGCAGAAGCTGGCCGCTTCACCGTTGTTTGAGGGCGTGAAGGCTTGCGGGCCCTATCTCAACATGGCTTATAACACGTCCAGTCTGTCGAAGATTGTCGTCGGCGAAATCCTTGAAAAAGGGGTGCATTTTGGCGATGCGGAACGCAAGAATCAGAAAGTCGTCATCGAGTTCTCGGGGCCCAACACGAACAAACCCCAGCATTTGGGGCATTTGCGCAATAACGTAATTGGCGAGTCGATGTCCAGATTGCTGAACAAGGCGGGATATGACGTCACGAAAGTCAATATTATCAACGATCGCGGCATTCATATTTGCAAATCGATGCTCGTCTATTTGAAATATGGCGAGGGTGTGACGCCGGAAACGGCGGGAAAGAAAGGCGATCATCTCGTCGGCGATTTTTATGTGCGTTTTGAAAAGGAATTCCAGACCGAATACAAAGCCTGGCTCGAATCCGACGAAGGAAAACAGACTTTTGAAGAGTATAAGCTTTCGGATGCTGGTAAAAAGGCGCAGAAAGCGATCGATGATTATGAAAAACTTCCGGATGAAAAGAAAAAAGGCAAAGCACCTGCTGACCTCTTTTCGTCATTTAAATCCGATTATAAAGACAAGTATTTCAATACGAAGAGTGCGCTCGGTGCCGAGGCTGTCGATTTGCTCGTCAAATGGGAAGCTGGTGATCCCGAAGTTCGCCGCGTGTGGAAACTCTTGAATACATGGGTCATCGACGGGTTCATGGATACTTACCGTACACTCGGCATTGAGTTCGACAAATTATATTATGAAAGCCAAACTTATAAACTTGGAAAAGATATCATCGAAGATGGCGTCAAGAATGGCATTTTCTTCCGCCTTCCCGATAATGCAACCGCGTTTGATCTGAGCAAAATCGGGCTGGCAGGCAATAAGATCGTCCTTCGTTCCAATGGCACAAGCGTCTATATTACGCAGGATATCGGGACTGCAATTGAACGATATAAAGATTATCATTATGATAAAATGATATATGTCGTTGCCGATGAGCAGAACCATCATTTCCGCGTTCTTTTCGGGATTCTTGGGGAGCTTCGTCCCGATCTGGCCGGGCGGTTTGAACACCTTTCCTATGGCATGGTCACACTTCCGAACGGGCGCATGAAGAGCCGTGAAGGCACTGTCGTCGACACGGATGATCTCATCGAGGAAATGGCGCGTCTCGTCCGCGAAGTCATGGATAATAAGACCGATCGCGAGCATTACGCCGAAGCCGACGATGCCGAGTGCGACCGTCGCGCCCTGGTCATTGCGCTCGCCGCGCTCAAATATTTCCTGCTCAATTTCACGCCGACGAGCTGGATGGAATTCAATCCCGAAAAATCACTCGACCTCCAGGGGCGTACAGGCGCGTATTGCCTCATGAACTATGCCCGCACGCGTTCCATTCTTCGGAAAGCCGGTTATACGCATGTCGACCATGTCGATGCCGATATTCTGGCCGCGCTCAAGACGCCGGAAGAAAAGAAAGTCCTGATGAAGCTGATGCAGTGTCCCGATGTCATCAAGTGGGCAGCCGATTCCAGCGATCCTTCGAAAATCGCCGAATATCTGTTCAATCTCTGCAAGTCATTCGCGTTCATTTTTACCGACAAGGCCGGGCATCCGATTCTTACCTGCGAAGATCCGGCGCTTAAACAGGCGCGTCTCGCGCTCGTCGATGCCCTCGGCTCGGTGCTTAAAATGGGCTTGAACCTTCTCGGCATTGAAACGCTCGAAGAAATGTAGTGTGACTGGCTTGCGAGCCCGACGTGAGATGTGAACGAGTGTGAGAGGCGTGCGGGCGCACGCCTCTACTTTTATGTGCATTGAGCGCAATTTTCCGCTACATTGTTAAATCGGTGGAAGCCGTTTGGTATTGAAAAGAGTTCTCTTCATTGAAGGTTAAGATATGAAAAATCACGTTTTCTGTTTTTGTTTCATGATCATGCTTGTTGCAGCCGGTTGCGGTGATGACAGCAATTCCGGGGATAACGGCAATCAGCCGGGCAATACCGAGCCTGATAAAACACTCGTATGTGACGAAGGTTTTGCGGACTGTGATTACGATTCATCCAATGGCTGCGAAACAAACCTCGCAGAACAGCATCTGAAATCGTGTTCTGAATGCGAGAAGGGGTATGCCAATTGCGACGGCGGTTACAGCTGCATGACGAACCTTGCGGAACTCCATCGAAAGACGTGCAACAAGTGCGAAAATGGCTATGCCGATTGCGATGGCGACAAGAAAAATGGGTGTGAGGTTAAATTAGCCGATTTGAACAAGTCATCGTGCAAGGCTTGTGCAACGGGTTTTGCCGACTGCGATGGTGTTGAGTCAAACGGTTGCGAATCAGACCTTGCTTCGGCCGGCTTGAGCGCATGTCCCGAATGCGAGGCCGGAAAAGGCAACTGCGATGGCGATGTGACAAATGGTTGCGAGGCCGATTTTGCCTCGTTGCACCGCATTTCATGCGGAGTCTGTGAATCCGGCCGAGCCGATTGCGATGGCGATTATGCCAACGGTTGCGAACTCGTGCTCGCAGATAAGCATTTGGCGAGCTGTGCGAAATGTGAAGATGGTTACGGCGACTGCGACGGCGATGCTTCGAATGGATGTGAAACGAACCTGACCGAGATGAATCGGACTTCGTGCATGGCATGTGCAAAAGGCTATGGGGATTGCGATAACGATTTCACCAACGGTTGTGAAACGGTTCTCGACGAGACAAACCGAACGGCTTGCGGTGCCTGTGTGGACGGTTTTGCAAACTGCGACAGCAACCTCGAAAATGGTTGCGAGACGGTGCTCAGTGAGGTTCACAAACTCAGCTGTTATGAGTGTGAAAGCGGTTATGCCAGTTGCGATAACGATATGGCAAACGGTTGCGAAGTGCGGCTTTCGGACAAGCATTTGGCGACGTGTAACACGTGTGAATCCGGATATGGGAGTTGTGACGGCGACATGGCGAATGGCTGTGAAATCGAACTCCTCAAAGATCCCAATAACTGCGGTGTTTGCGGCAATGTCTGCAAGGCCGGCACCGAATGCGTCGGCGGTATCTGCTCGAATCCATGCGGCAACGGCAAGTACACGTGCCTGGTGGAAGAAGACAAGGAAGAATGCGTCGATATCGCGAGCACGACCAATCGATGTGGAAGCTGCACCAATGACTGTTCAAAACTTAGCCATGTCGGCGATGTGGCGTGTTCGGAAGGCAAGTGTGTGATTCAGACGTGTGCGGCCGGTTATGCCGATTGCGACGGCGATCCGATGAATGGCTGTGAAGTCGTCACGGCAACCGACAAGGCGCATTGCGGTGCCACGGGGCTGTGCAAGGATGCGCAGGCCGGCAAGGCTTGTACGTTCGATCAGTTCTGCGACAACGGGACGTGCCGGAAGGATCCGAAATACGTCGGCTGTTCGGATGCCACTCGCGAAGGGTTTATCGACATATCGACGTATCCGAGCATTGCGGCTTGCGGTGGTGCGTGGAATATCAAGGGAATTCATCACAACGAGGGGCCTGCCTGCCAGCGAAAGGCGGGCAATAATGGCACGAATAAAGACGGCACTGGATGCAATATCGAAGACCTTTGCGCCGAAGGCTGGCACGTCTGCCTCGGGCTCAACGATGTCAAGAGCCAGACATCGTTGTCGTGTGCCGGAATCATGGACGGCGTGTTTCCCGACCCGAATCATCCGGAACCCGCGCTTTTCATCACGAGGACGTCTTCGACGGGCAGTCTGAACTGCGCTCCCGATACGGCTGGAACGGACAGCAATATGAACGACATCTTTGGGTGCGGTAACTTCGGGTGTACGGCGACAGGCGCTACCTGTGATCCACTCGAGCTTTCGTCTCATAACCTCTGTTCGGCGCTGACCATGTCGTCCTGTTCGAGCTGTAGTGCGACGAGTTGTTCCGAGTGTTCCATGACGTTTACTTTCAGCAAACGCGCACATCCGTTGAGATGGTTCTCGGTCATCAATAACAAAACCTATACGCAGGCCTGGAACTGCGGCACCGACAGCAGCGGATTGTACGAAGCCCGCGACGTGACCAAAACTCAGCCGGATACACAGGGCGGCGTCATGTGTTGCCGTAATCAGTGCACGCAGGACAGCGACTGTGCCACGGGTAAAGTCTGTCTGTTTAGTTCGTGCGTGACCAAGTGTAACAGCAATGCCGATTGCAAGCAGGCCGGAACCAAATGCAATACGACGCAGCACATTTGCGTGACGGGTTAATGTATAGAAAATTCCTTGTTGCAAACCGTGCAGACTGTGCCGTCAGGCTCATTCGGGCCTGTCGGCGCGAAGGCATTAAAACCGTTCTCATTTCGGCGCGGGATGATGTCACTGCGGCTCACGATATCGCCGATGACGTCATCTTTACCGGCCTGAGCCGCGAAGCTTACGAGGCACAGGACAATATCCTTGAAGCCGCACGATATACGGGCTGTGAAGCCATTCTTCCTGGCTGGGGGTTTCTGTCCGAGGATTATGCGTTTGCGCGTCGGTGCCGACTGATGGGGTTGCATTTTATCGGGCCGGCGACGGATCAGCTTCAGATATTTGGCGACAAACTGAAGACGATACAGCTGTTTTCGGGTGTTTCGGAGTTCGATGGGCATTCGGTAATCGATTGCGCCCACGGTGATGAACTCGATCGGGTTGCGCAAACAAATCCGCCGTGGATGCTCAAGAACCGCTTTAGCGGTGGCGGTCGGAATATTGCGCGTATAGATTCGCTCGATGCGCTCATTACTCGCCTGGATGAGCTGCGCAATGCCCGCGAGCTTTGGCAGTATTATATCGAACCGGCGATATCAAATGCGCGACATATCGAGTTCCAGTTTTTCGGCGATGGTTGCGGCAATGTCGTGATATTGGGGGCACGCGACTGCTCGCTTCAAAAAAATCATCAGAAATGGTTCGAAATCTCGTGCAATCTTTCGGATCATCCCGATTGGGCGAACTTGGGGGAATCGACGCGCAAAAAACTGTCGGAAATGAAGCTCAAAACGTGGTGCACGGTTGAATTTCTGATGGACAGGGATGGCGGAAGCCACTTTCTCGAAGTCAATCCGCGCCTACAGGTCGAGCACGGCGTGACCGAAATGACGTGCGGCGTTGACCTCGTGCGGTCGGCAATCGCCACGTCATGCGCGGGGCAGATGCAGATCGTGAAAAACGATGCTCCGACGTTTGCGGAAGCTGCCGAGTTTCGCCTTATGGCGCGTGGGACTGGGAGAATTACGGAAATTGGGTTTGCTGGCCAGGCGTGGCCGCCGCCGGATGCACCGGATCGCCGTGTCGAGACCGCAGTCAAAGCCGGTGATACCGTCAGCGGCGTTTATGACGGAATGTTGGCTCGATGCATTTTGAGTGGCCAGAAATATAAAACTCGTGATAATATGCGCGACTGGCTCAAAACCTTTTCTGTCGACGGAATTGAGAACAATATAGACGATTTGAATCATATCAATGACTGAAAATATAGAACAAAAATTATCAACGGGGCTTGTTTGCGAAGGCGGCGGCATGCGCGGTATTTATACAGCGGGCGTGCTCGATGTGCTTGGCGAAAATGGCGTTGGGTTTGACGGGATCGTCGGCGTGTCGGCCGGAGCCATCCATGCCACGTCTTTTAAAGCCGGTCAGCACGGGCGCAGCGTTCGGTTTTACCTCGCTTATTGCGCCGACCCGCGCTTTATGGGATTGCGTTCGTGGATAAAAACGGGTGATTTCGTCAATTATAATTTCTGCTATCACGAGATTCCCGAAGAACTCGTCCCGCTGGATTTCGATGCCTACGAGGCCTCGAAAACAGACCTTTATATGACGTGTACGAATGTCGAGACGGGGCAGCCTTATTATCATCTCACGCCATCACTGCGCGGTAAGAATATGGAAATATTGCGTGCATCGGCATCTCTTCCCGTCATGTCGCGCATTGTCGAATTCGAAGGTTTGAAGTTGCTCGATGGCGGTACGGCTGACAGCATTCCCCTCAGATTTATGCAGGACAAGGGGTATAAGAAAATTGTCGTCATACTGACGCGTCCGGCGGGTTATCGAAAGACGCCCGAAAGCAATCCGATTTTTAATTTTATGTATCGTCGTTATCCCGAATTCGTCGAGTGCCTTCGCACGCGTCACGAATGTTATAATGCCGAAGTGGATCGCATTAACGAACTCGAAAAAGCAGGCGAAATCTTTGTTTTTCGGCCGGATCACATGACGGGGATTAAACGTCTCGAGCGGAATGCAGGCAGAATCGTCGAAATGTATGAACTCGGCCGCCACGATGCGACGAATAGGCTGGATGAATTAAGACGTTTTCTAAATTTATAATA
>JAZODZ010000102.1:0-12860 GCA_045597285.1 Myxococcota bacterium | reverse complement strand
TTCAGTTTCATCATCTGCTGAGCGAATTTACGGCCATCGAAAACGTCAAAATGCCGGCGCTGATCCATCGCGATCCGGCCGATCAGGCGCAAAAACGCGCCGAGGAACTTCTCGAACTCGTCGGCCTTGCAAACCGCGGTTCCCATAAGCCCGGAGAGCTTTCCGGCGGCGAACAGCAACGCGTTGCACTCGCCCGCGCCCTGATGATGAAACCCACCATTCTGCTCGCCGATGAGCCCACCGGAAACCTCGACCAGAAAACCGGCAGCGAAATCCACAAACTATTCTGGGAACTCAACAAATCACTCGGGCTTACCGTGGTCATCGTGACCCATGATGAAATACTGGCCCGAAAAATGGAGCGAAGACTCATTATGCAGGACGGCATTCTCATCGAAGCCAATGATGAGCAGCTATCCCTGGATGATGGTGCGCCCAATTCTTCAAACCCCAATAACCGTCAGTCCAATCGAGGGGAAGGAATCTCTGGATGATCCGAAAACTTTCCCATAAATCCGCAATTTGCGGCCTGCTTGCTCTCTGCAGCATGAGCTTCTCTTCCATCGCACAGGCAGAGTCTTCGCTTTTTGTCGAAACCGAAGGCGTCACCGTCGATGAAATCGTCCTCAAGGGAAACAAGAAAAATGCAGACGAGGATCTTCTCTACTACATCAAGCAGGGAATTGGCTCTCCACTCTCGCTCAATACCGTGAGTGATGATGTCAAGCGCCTCTATAAAATGAAGTTATACGATGATATCCAGGTCGATCTGGACGTCGTCGACGGTAAGAATGTCCTGACCTATTACTTCGTCGAAAAGCCTTCGATTGCAGCTGTATTCATCGAGGGCAACGATGAGATCAAAACGGACGATCTCAAGGAAAAACTGGATCTTCCCGACGCGAGCCCCCTTGATCTCGATAAAATTAACGCGAATGTCGACAAGCTCAAGGCGCACTATAAAGACGAAGGGTATTTCCTCGCCGAAGTGACGAGCGAAATCCGCGATCGCGAGGATGGCGACAAAGACGTCATCTTCCACATCCACGAATACGACAAAGTCAAAGTCAAACGGATTACCATTCTCGGTAACGAAGCGCTTTCGGACGAAGATATCAAGGGACATATCTTCACCCGCGAAACATCCCTTATCGGTATGCTTTCCGGTGCCGGGCAGTACAAGGAAGAGGAATTCAAACGCGATTTGCAGCGCATTGCGGCGTGGTATTCCGAGAACGGCTATCCCGACGCGCATGTCATTGATGCCCAGGTGCAGCTTTCCGAGGACAGGACGGCCATGTATATCACCTTCAAAGTCGAAGAAGGCCGCTATACATCGATTGGCAATATCGGTCTGTCCGGCGATACACTTGCGCAGGACGAAGAACTTCAAGAACTCATTTCTCTCAAATCCGGCGACGGATTCAAACTTTCTGCGCTTTTTGACGACGTCAAGAGAATCCAGGATTACTTTGGCGATCGCGGGTATGCCAATGCCGTTGTCGAGCCGCGCCGCCGCCCGGGTACCGATCCCGATACGCTCGATATTTCGTATGAAATCAATCCCGGCCAGAAAGTATATATCGGCAAAATTATTATATCCGGAAACCAGAAGACGGAAGACAAAGTCATTCGCCGTGAAATCCTGATAAACGAAGGCGAACTCTATCACGGTACGAATATTCGAATGAGCGAGGCTTCGATTCAGCGAACCGGTTACTTTGAAAAAGTCACGGTCACGACACAAGCCTCGAAAGACAAGAACACCATCGATATTCTCGTCGATGTGACAGAACGATCGACGGGGCAGTTCCAGGTTGGCTGCGGTTTCAGTTCTGCAGAATCGTTTATCGGTACGCTCCAGGTTTCGTATGACAACTTCCTCGGGCGCGGTCACTTCCTCTCGGCCCAGGGCACGATTTCCAAACTCCGTCAGCTCTTTAATCTCCAGTATTTCAATCCGTATTTCTTCGATTCCAAATGGCGTTTCCGCGCATCGGTATATAATTACGAATATGTATATACAGATTTTACGCGTGAATCGTACGGCGGTACGCTCGGTTTCGGTTATCCGTTCACCCGCGATCTCACGCTCGATCTGACGTACACGATCGAAAAAGTCAATGTCTCGACGGATTCATTCGGCACGAAACAACGCAATCTCGGTTCGATCCTCGAGGGCGGCCGGACAAGCTCGATCAATGCCACGATTACATGGGATAAGCGAAACAACCGTCTGTTGCCGACCAAAGGTTATATGCTTCAGGGATCGGTGGATTTCGCGGATCAATATATCGGCAGCGAAAATGAATATATTCGTTTTCTCGGCCGTGCCCGCGGATATTATCCGATTTTCTGGGATGTCGTTCTCAAGGTCAATCTCGAGCTCGGTTATATTGCCAACTGGAATGCCCCGAACAAAGAGGTGCCGATCTTCGAAAGGTTCTTTGTGGGCGGCCCGAACTCCGTGCGCGGGTTTGAACGATCCAGCCTCGGCCCGACGCGCTCGTTTACATCGAATGTCGCCGATCCGACATCGACGCTCACCAATTTCCAAATCGGCGGTAACAAGGAAATCGTCTTCAATGCCGAACTCGAAATCCCGATTATCAAGTCGATGAACATCTCTGGCGTCGTGTTTTTCGACATGGGCAACGCCTATAACGAAAATCAGGATCTCTCGCTGAAAATCGACTGGTTTGCCGACAACGACGAAGAGAAGGACTCCCTTATGCGTTCCGCGATGGGCTTTGGTTTCCGTTGGATGTCGCCGATGGGCCTGCTCAGGTTTGAATGGGGCTTCCCGCTTGCGCCGAAGAAGAACGAAGATTCCGTCGTATTTGAATTCAGCATCGGTAACGCATTTTAATTTTTGTGTGTGGTTGTTCCTATGCGCGATGCGCATACGGAACAACGTTCGCCTATGCGCGATGCGCATACGGCGAACAAGAGACGTGCGGGCACGGCTATCGCGATGCGATACGCCGTGCGAACCGCGCTATCGCATCGCGATACGCGACGGTACGTCGTAGCTATCGTCCCAATCCTACTTTTGGTATTCGTTGCAAATCGATTCGATGATCTCCAACGGATTGGCTGTGGAGGCGGATACCAGACGAACTCGGTGCGCAAGCGCCGCAGGTGCGAGCAGTATGACATCTTCCGGCAGAGCAAATTCCCGATTGTGAACGAATGCACGGGCTTTGGCCGCCTGCATGAGCTCAAGCATGGCTCGCGTCGATGCCCCCTGCGCTATCAGCGCGTGTACCCGCGTCTGATGAATGATATTCATCACGAGTTCGATGATTTCGTCAGATGTAAAAATTTTGTCTACTGCCGCAAAGAGATTGGCAATGTCACTTTGTTCGAGTACCGGGCTGACATCGGCCCGTCGGACCCCCGACTTCAGGATTTTCTTTTCCGATTCGGGATCGGGATAGCCCATCGAAATGCGGAAAAGAAATCGATCGAGCTGGCTGTCGGGAAGAGGGAATGTACCTGAAAAATCCACGGGATTCTGAGTCGCAATGACCATAAATGGCTCAGGAAGAGGCCGTGTTTTGCCATCCAGACTGACCTGATGCTCGAACATCGCCTCGAGCAGTGCCGACTGCGCTCTCGGTTCCGCACGGTTGATTTCATCGGCTAGGAGAATATTCGTAAATATCGGTCCCTCGTGAAATACGAACTCCGATGCCTTCGGATCGTATATGTTCACGCCGAGAATATCGGACGGCAGAATATCGGATGTAAACTGAAGACGGCAATACGACAGCCCGAGACTCTGCGCAAATGCAGCCGCCAGAGTCGTCTTCCCAACACCCGGAACGTCTTCGATTAAAAGATGTCCCGATGCCAGAAAACAGATGATTGCCATCTCGACGGCTTCATCCTGGCCATGCAAAACCTTATGAATATTATCTCTAAGCGCGGTGATCGATGAATTCATGAATGATTGCGATTATCCTTCTCCTAGTCCTGTGATTGCCTACAGCCTTAAATCATTGCTGATAGGTGTACTTGGCATCGACTTTGAGCAATGAATCGAGCTTTTGCGCTTCGACGGGATGACGGCTTGAAAAATCGATGAGCAGGGAAATGAGCTTGTTCAGGCTTGGTGTAATCTTGCGCTGAACTGTTTCGCGATAAACTTCGGCGTCGCTCGATTTCAGGGATGCCATTTTGGCATCGAAGGCCTTGGACGCCGCTTTCATGCTCTTCTCGTTTTCCTTGATATAGGCGGCAAACTTGTCGAGCAAGGCATCCGGCGAATCCATGTTATTGGCGATGATATCGCTCATCTTATCGAAATAAGCCGCAATGATGTCACCGGGTTCATTCGGGTTGGCGGCAGGAGCGGCTTGTTCAGCAACCGGCTCGGCCTGTGCCGGAGTGTCCTGTGCTGCCGGCTCTGCTTCCTGCGCCTGCGATGTGAACGGCAACATCAGTAAAAACAACGCCAGCATTAAAAAAAGATTTTTTCGCATTATGTATCCTCATGAGTCGATATCTGGGCGCATTTCTCACGCGCGTCGATTATACGACAATTCTATCCCCTGTTGTCAATATTCAGGGGATTCGAGCGCCAGGCGTAACTATTCAGCCCGCTTTCTTTAATAGTTTTACGATCGATACATCTGGAATTCACTGGAAAGACAATCTAGGTCTCGGTACATTTTGCCTGTACTATGACGGCACAGTGGTTGTGCCATACAGCAAATGAGGGTTACTTGCCTCTGTAGCAAGCGACATCCAGTCGACTGGTGTCAATGTTGGGAAACCTGAATAGTTTCAGAGGATTCGAGTGCCAGGCGAGCCGTGTCTCGCACCCATTCGCAGGCATGCGATGTAGACAGCTGTTCGAGTTCGTGGCGATACAATGATGCCGTATGGGTATTCCGAATGACAAGACAGGCATTCCGAACGAGCATATAGGGATGGGCATCGGCAATACATGAGTTGGAAAGCCGCTGACGCAACTTTCTCGCACTAAGCGTAAGGATTTCGCGCATCGTCAGCGTATTGAGCGGATTGCTGTCGTCTGAAATCAAGGCTGCGGGAACGTTGGCATTGCGCGGACAGATGATTTGACACCGGTCGCACCCCCAGATGACGTCCTGCATGGCCGACGCAAACGGTTCCGGAATCTGCCCTTTGTGCTGTGTCGTCCAATAGGCCAGACAGCGCGAGGCATCGTAGCCATGCTTCGTCAAAGCCTGGGTTGGACAAGCCTCGACGCAGCGCCCCTCGCAACACCCCGTATTTCCAGGCGTAAAGTCGCCAAATTCCTCAGTATGCGGAATCACGCCAAACTCGATTTCTTCCCTGAATGGCATCAGATCGACATCGACGAGCAGCTCTCCCAACACGATATAAGACCCGTATTCGGGATGAAAAACCTGATGATTGCGCCCGATGCTCCCAATGCCAGCTCGCACTGCCAGCTCGCGCTCAAGAACTGGCGCGGAATCGACGCATATTCGGGAGTTTTGAATGGGATAACGGCTTCGAAGCCACGCTTCCAGCGCCGCAATGCGTTCGCGAACGACGAGGTGGTAATCGCCGATGGCGCAAAAACGCGCATAATGAATCGGCGTTCGGATATCAAATACTGGCAGGAATACCGCGCAGCACACGACGGTAACAGTCCCCGCCATCAGCGCTTCGAAATCGATTCGGCACGCCGCATTTCTGGCCAGGTACTCGAGTTGCGGCGGCAAACCTGCCGAGATTGCTTCACAATACCGATGATAGGTGAGCGTCTTTGTGGCCGGCACGAGACCGACAGCCTGGATGTCAAATCTATTCTCCATCATACTTGTCCAAAGAGGTAACGATTCAAACCTGCTTGGGGGCGTTCAACAGAGACTAATCTTTTGTAGCTTTGTCCGCTTCGGCAGCCTTGTCTGCTTCGGCTGTTTCTTCCAGGACTTCTTTGGCAGTTCTTGTCGCTCTTTCGACTTTTCTCTTTTTGCTTCCAAGTACGAAGAAAACCAGGCCGCCGATGAAGAAAAGCGCGGAAGCCAAACAAACCAGAACACTCACATTGCTGTTCTCGGAGTCATCTGTCGATTCGAACAAATTACCGAACAATGAATTTTTGAGCATTGGCCAGGCAACGGGAACTGCAGTGTGTGTGGACTCACCGTTATGCTCGACAGCAAAATGAAGCTTATAGTTCCCTTCTTCGAGATAGTTTTTGCCACTCATGTCGAGTGTCGCCTGATAAACATATCGTCCAAAGACGTAATCATAGACATCCTGGAGCATGACATTCTGAAAAGCTTCAACTCTTTCAGCTTGGAAATACACTCCATTCGCATCGCCAGCAAAGCGTCTGAGGAGATGAATATTTACCATGGCGGCTGCACCATCGGGGCTGTAACCCACGACAATCGGCGTGATTTTGTCTTGCCTGAGCTCCTCCGAAAAGCGGGCGAGCATCTGGTAAGCGCGTTCCGGCGCATCGAAGATAAGGCCTTCGGCATCGGTGATGATGACGACATATTTTTGAGACACGCCATCGAGCTTATTGAGCATCGATAAAGCCGGCATGAACGAGGAGAATAGGTTCGGTTCCAGGACATCGGTCTGACTAATTCCAGAAAGCGTCTGGAGCGTGGAGCGTTCAGAGGCTTTGTGCCAGCCTGTCGGCATCGCCGTATTATCGTATGGAACGAAATTGATAAAATCGATATCGCGGTCCATGAGTTGAGAAAAACTGCCGATGACATCCTTGATTCCAAAAGAATCTTCGTCATAGTTTTTGGCGATGGGGAAGATAAAGAGGACGCCAATGCCCTTATTGCCATCCTTGAACGGCTTGAGTTCCTCTTTTTTGACCTGGGGAATGGACGGACCAATTTTCACATGGCAATCTTTCACCATAATGCCGCTCATCTGCCTGCCGGCATCGCTTCGGAAATCGAAATAGACCTGAACCTCGGCATTATCCGCGGACGTTCCTTTTTCAGGGAGGACGACGTCTGAAACATCGAGAGAGTATGCCCAGGCAAACATCGGAACAAGCAATATCAACCCAAAGAGCAGCACACAGCAAATCGTGCCTTTAAGCCTCATACAAACCTCCAGTTGAGTATGAACCGTGATGTCTTGTTGAATGTAAAGAATAGTTGAAAAAGACATTATTACCGCAGAAGAATCGTCCCGTCCCCAGGCAGGACTTAATCGTTACATTACCACAAATTTGTTGAAAAAAACTTTGCTAAAACACGTGCATAAAAGCTAAAATCCAGAGAGGAGTAGTGTGAAACCAACATAGGGAGAGTTTAAAATGGCATCGAAAATGACAACCATAAAGTCTCAGGCTTCTGTCAGTCCAAGTGTCAAAACGGGTGGCGTTCAAAAGGCCGTCAAGCCGTCGGCAGTCAAAGAACGCGTCGAGGGAACGCTGAGTGGCGGCGTTGTAAAACAGGACAATCCGATTGGCACGGCCACGGTCACGGCGAGCTCACTGAATGTGCGCCAGGGACCGGGAACATCGTATCCACGCATTGGCGGGCTATCGAAGGGCAAAACGGTTCAGGTTTATGCCGATGAAGGCGAATGGCTTAAGATTGGGTTTAATGCAGGATTCGGCTATGTGTGCCAGAAATACACGACGTTCCAGGATGCCACGGTGCAACCGACGCAGCCCGAACAGCCGACGCAGCCCACGACGACGACGGGCAAAGTCATCAACGTTTCGTCATCGCTGAATGTCCGCGAAAATGCCGGCATGGGATACCAGGTCATCGGTTCTCTGTCGAACGGCACGACCGTCACGATCCTCGGCAAAGAAGGCAACTGGTACAAAATCGAATACAATGGCGGTGTCGGGTATGTTTCTGCCGATTACATTCAGATCGTGAGCGGCGATGTTCCCGAACCCACGACGCCGAGCACACCGAGCACATCCAACGACAAGTTTGATGTCATCATTACGGCATCCTCGCTTAACGTTCGCGAAGGCCCCGGCACGTCGTACGGCAAGATTGGTTCGCTTGCCAACGGCACGACGACGACCGTTTATGAAGAAAAAGACGGTTGGTATCGGATTTCGTACAACGGGCAAGACGGCTGGATCTGCGGCGAATACGCGACAAGAATTTCGGCGGGAGACGGCACGCCCGGTGGCATCAGTTCATCGAAGGGCACGATCGACTACAAACAGTACGATGACAGATGGGCATCGCTTCCTTACACGAGTTGCGGCAACCCGTCGCAGACGTACAAGTCGAGCGCGTGCGGCCCAACATCGGCTGCCGACGTCGTATGGTCACTGCGCAACAATTCGGTCACGCCAGTCACGTTGGGCACGCTCGCCGTCAATAACGGCCACAGAACCAAAGACAACGGCACGGCATGGTCGTTCTTCCCGTTTATCGGCGGCATCTATGGCATGAGCTGCCAGGCGACGACCGACATGAACACGCTCAAATCCGGACTTGCCAACGGCGGCCTCGCGGTTTGCTCGATGGGCGCAGGATATTGGACATCCGGCGGTCATTACATCTGCGTTTGGAAATACGACGGTTCGACCGTGTATGCGAACGATCCTGCTTCGAGTTCGCGTAAATCGCAGAACGGAACGCAGTTCAAAAAAGAAATGAAGAACATGTGGATCTTCAAATAAGGCGAGCACGCCGCATGCGCCAGCAGCGCATAGGCGAACAAAACGCGCCGCATTGCCGCGCACCAGCGAACCATAGCGGCGCTTGAAATTAGCCGTGGGTCTAGCGCGTAGCCCACGGGAACGTGGTGCACCGCGTATCGGCACCGCCGATAGCGGCGCCCGCACGGCGTATCGGCACCGCCGATAGCCGTGCCACAAAAGCACAATAGATTGAATATCGAACTGCGATTTGATAAAAATATGCGTCTTTTTTTTGCTCAATCACTCATTTATAAGGAGAATTTTATGAGTCCTTCTAAAAATAGACTGTGTGTGTGCCTGATGATGCTCGCCGCTGGCTTTGCCCTGTCGTGTAACGACGATGCATCTGTCAATGGTCATGGCGACGCCTGCGGCGGTCTTTGTACTGGCGACACTGTTTGCCACGAGGGAGAATGTATCCCGACCGCTCGCGTTTGCGGTGATATCGTTTGCCCACCGACGCAGTATTGTCTCGATAACGTTTGTACCGATATCGAACTTCCCGACCCGTGTGCCGACAAAACCTGCGAAAACGGGCAGATTTGCGCCAATGGCGAATGCGTCGACCCGGAACCGAAAAAATGCGGTGATGAGGTTTGCAACGCCGATGAAACCTGCATCGACAACCTCTGTGTCGAATCGGCCTGCGTCGAAGACGGTCACCTCAAGGTTTGCGCCGAGGGGTTGATTTGTTCTGGTGGCAAGTGCATCGAGCCGTCCTGCAAGGGTATTACCTGCCCCGATGGCCGTACATGCATCGCCGGTGATTGCATCGAAGACGCCTGCATCGATGAGAACCATGCCGAGAAACAGTGCGGCGAAAACCAGATGTGTGTTGGCGGCAACTGTGTCGACGACGGATGTCTCGTCAATGGCACCCCGATGACTTGCGATGAAGGCTGGAAATGCGTCAAAGGCAGTTGCGCCGAAATCGCGTGCCTCGGCATGACTTGTCCCACCGGGCAGACCTGTACTGCCGGTAGTTGCATCGATAACGAATGCCTCGAAATGACTTGCGGCACGGGCACGACGTGTGTCAAAGGCGATTGTATTTACGATAAGTGTGTCGATGCCGAACCCTGCACACAGGGCAAAGTCTGTGTCGAAGACGGCTCATGCCAGTTCCCGAATGCCCCCGCTTTGGTCGCCCACCTGCCCGAAGATTTGACCACGAGCGAAGCCGGTTCTTCCGTCTCCATCAATATTTCGCTCAACAATGAACCCGCATCCGACGTTGCGCTCGAGTGCACGATTACGACGGATAGCTCGAATGTCGAAGCCGAAGTCGATTGTTCCGACATCGTTTTCAATGCCGAAAATTGGGATCATTTGCAGACGATTCATGTCAACGGCGTGCCTGACAATATCATCGATGCCGATCAGCCTTTCGTTCTCCACGTCACGACGAAATCCGAGGATCCCGAGTTCAACGGTTTGACGCTCGATGATGTCAGTATGACGAATCTCAATATCGATGCAGCAGGTCTGGTCGTCGATGTCCCCAATCGCAACCTCACCACGGGTGAAGACGGCACAAAGGATACGTTTACGGTCGCGCTTTCTGCAAAGCCCGAGACCGAGGTCAAGGTCACGGTTGCGACGGATAACATTGCCGAAGGCCTCATCGAAACTTCTGAGGGAAATGTCGAGAGCATCGAGCTCATTTTCACGCCCGACAATTGGGACACCCCTCAGACCGTGACCGTCGTCGGACAGGACGACAAAGAAGAAGACGGCACCCAGAATTATAACATTACGCTCGGAACGTCATCGGAATATGAGGCGTTCAATGGCCTCAACACCAGTGTTTCTGCCTATAACATCGATGACGACATTGCCGGCGTCTCGGTTCTGACGGAAAATATCGAGACCGATGAGTCGGGCAAATATGCTACCATTCCGGTTCGTCTCAATTCCGCGCCGACAAGTGATGTCGTCATTACCGTGACGGTCAGCGACGATACCGAGGCCGTTGCCACGACGTCGAGCATTACTTTCACCAAGGCCAACTTCGACACGGTTCAGGAAATTACGATCACAGGTATTCCCGATAACATTATCGATGGCGACCAGCATTATACCGTGATGCTTTCTGTGGCCACGGATGATCCCAATTATAAGGCGCTCTATCCCGATGGATTTACGATTAGCGGCGTGAATCTCGATCGCGATTCCGCCGGTATCTTGACGACGCTGCACGCGGTTACGACGGTCACCGAAGCGGGCTCGTCTGTGACGGTGGATTTCGCGCTGACCGCCATTCCGGAAAACGAAGTCACTGTTTCGCTCAGCGTGACCGATTCGACAGAACTCGCCATTTCCACCAATGTCCTCAAATTCAACAAGGACAACTGGAACTCGCCACAGAGCGTCACGGTTTCCGGTGTGGATGATTACGAAATCGACGGCGACATCGTTTCCAAAGTCAAATACAGTGCTTCTTCAGATTACGCGCCGTTTAACGGGCTTGAGGGCGACATTGCCTTCACGACGCTCGATGACGATACGGCCTCGATCATCGTGACTTCCACCAAAGCCTCGATTTCCGAAAATGGCGGCAAAACGAGTTTTACTGCGCAGTTGAGCGCCATTCCGGCCAAGGATGTCGTCATTAAGTTTACGAGCAGCGATCCCACGGAACTCGGTGTCGATACCCCCGAAACGCTCACATTTACGGCCGCCAACTGGAACGTGCCTCAGACCGTCAATCTCAAGGCCATCGACGACAAACTCGCGGACGGCACGCAGACGGCCTATATCTCCCTCAAGAGCGAATCTTCCGATGCGCATTTCAACGATTTGACTGCCCGCACGGTCGATTACGAGATTTTGGACGACGAAACCGTCAGTGTCGTTTTGGCTTTGGCCGCTTCGGAACTCAAACCGGGCGCGCAGTCGACGACGATTTCCGTCTCTCTGAGCACGGAACCGACGAGCGATGTCACTGTGACACTGACGACGACGAATGCGACGACGGCGGCTCTGGGCAAGACCTCGTTTGTATTTACGCCGTCGAATTGGAACGTGACACAGACCACCACGGTGACGAACACGAATCCGCTTGCGGCCGCAACGGCCATCACGACCGAGAAATTCAACGGCACGGCATCGAGCGTCGGCGCTTACAACAACGCCAAGAGCAATGAAGTGTCGGTGAAGATTTATGCCTTTACGCAGAGTTCGTTTGAGTACAAGGAAGCCGTCGAGGAGGTCACGCTTCTGCCCGGCAATTACAGGCTCGAGGCCTGGGGTGCTCAGGGCAAGGGCGGTGCCTGGACCGGCGGCGTCAACTATGCGGGCAAGGGCGGCTACTCGAATGGCACGATAACCCTGACGGCCAAGACGAATCTCTATGTCTGCGTCGGCGGGTTCACCTATGCTTCTTCGACCGATGAAGGCGGTTACAATGGCGGTGCCTACGGCCACACGCGCACGGGCAATACGTCGAACGGTGGCGGTGCCACGCATATCGCGAAGACGACGAACCGTGGCACGCTGAGGAATTACAAGGATAACCAGGGCGAAGTCCTGATTGTCGCGGGCGGCGGCGGCGGTCTCGAATGGGACGGCCAGGGCGGTGCCGGTGGCGGCGAAAATGGCCTCAATGGCGTCTATGCCACGCACGGATCGAGTTACCTGCAATTCGTGATCGGTGCCGATGGTGCCACGCAGACTGCGGGCGGCAAGAGCTACGGTTATCCGGGGCAGCCTGCCACGCTGTTCGATGGCGGCTTTGGCTACGGCGGTTATGGCTACAAGACGGATGTGACGGACTACGGTGCCGGCGGCGGCGGCGGCTGGTACGGCGGTGGCGGAACGTCCTATTCCGGCGCGGCAGGCGGCGGTTCCGGCCATATCGGTTCCGGCGTGACCGGTAGCACGGTTGCCGGCAACACGGTCTTTGCAGCCCCGGCCGGTGGCACGGAAACAGGCCATACCGGTAACGGCTACGCCCGTATCACCTTGATCGAATAATCGCTTTTTATATTGGCGCGGCTATCGGCCTTCGGCCGATACGCCGCGGGCACGTGTCACGACACGTGCCTACCATGGACGCAGCTATCCTAGATTCTCGACAATTATGACGATGACCATCAAGTGATGGCACCAAAAGTGTGTTTATTTGCTGGTTATCGTTTTTTTTGTTGACAATTCATCGTCATGTTTATAGTAATTGTTGTGTTTTTAAACATGACGAGGCTTG
>JAZODZ010000101.1:0-2920 GCA_045597285.1 Myxococcota bacterium | reverse complement strand
GGCATCTTGGAACCAACAGCTTTTGTACCACGATTACAGACCTGCGCCGTCATTTTCACCTCATTGTTTTCGACGATACAGGCATCGGCCGAAGATGTGAACCTACCCGTAATATCCGGCGCGACACCGGCACCGGTCGTGCCCTGCACCTGCTGGCGATAGTTGTTCAGACCCGGTGTATTAAAGTTCTGTTTCCAGTCAGATGTTTTGGGAATGCTACCATCGTCATTGATATTCGTAATGTTATACGCGTGCTGATTCCATATCGTTCTGGACGAAACCCAGCGATCGAGGCGGTCGCGAAGAATCGTGATGCCAGGCATTCTTGTTCCCTGAATAGCACGACATACTTTTCCACCCGATTCATCTCCGGCAAGTGCATTCATACAACTATACTGTTTGAATATGGCGTTATCAATTGTCTGCCAGTTACACTGGTCATCAGTCTGACATCGGCAAAGCCCACCTATACAGGAACCAGAATAACAGTCGGCATCTTCTTTACACATGACGCCACGATGCGAAGGATCTACACTTACCCCACAAGAATACGTATCAGAAGAGACGACTATTTCTGTACTACCATCGTCATCGACGTCAGCAATAATCGGATATTCGATGACAGTCGCTGAATTGCGATAACTTGAAAACAGCACTTCACCCGTTGCGCCATCATATACGCGCGTATAACACTCATCGCCATAGACGATCTCGATTTTTCCATCGCCATCAAAATCAAATGCAGAAGCTCCAGCAATACCAGAACCGTCGCGCGTCGGGTTTTCCCATATCACGTAAGGCTTGACGCACTTCCCTGCTTCGGCAACTTTGCATTTGGGATCATATACACCAAATGTCGATTGCGATGCCGTACCGACTTCTGGTTTTCCATCGCCGTTAAAATCGCCAACCGCAGGAGGATATCCCCATGGCCGTGAAGACGCATATTTATAGCTCATGAGTTGCTGTGGCACAGGCAACACCGAACCATCAGCTGCAAAAACAGCCCAAATCTGAAGCGTCTTGCTTCCTGCAAGGACTACCTCGGCACGACCGTCAAAATGCATAAAATCGAATGACTCCGCACTGCTTCCCGGCGTACCAAAATCTGCATAAGCTGCCTGAATTTGACCATCATCCGCCCCAAGCGTGGCAATCAATGTCCATCCATTCGACGCAGGCCTCCAACTATAGACCATGTTTTTAGAAATATATTCGACACTTCCATCCCGATTCAAGTCACCTAGAATTGGGCTGCAAGCCCCTCCCCCTACAGTAGTAGAAAGAGCCGTACTCGATAATATTGTTCCATCAGAATGATAGACCTGTCCTGTATTGCCAATGATTTCGAGAACACCATCATTATCAAGATCATGAACAGACATCGTACCATAACCCGAACCAGCCGATGTCGTCCCAAGTTTATGAGATATATGCTTGCTTCCATCCCAACGAAGAACAGCCGGTCCACCATCGTAAGCAACGATTTCCATATAACCATCGCCATCAAAATCAGCGAGTGCCAAATTGTCATAACTGTTGCCTGATATGGATATCGATTCTACTGTATCGCAATTATCAGGCTCAACGATACGAATCATCGTAGGCGTTCCTGTGATAAAAACGAGCAACGGCTTATCGATTCCTTTGTTATTTTGAATCTTACCGACCGCAACTGAATTCCACACCGTTACGGAATTTGGCGTATCCGTCGGTTTCCAGTAACACTGAACAGATGCCTCGAAAATACCTGGTTTTGTTTTAAAAAGACAGGCCGGATCATACGAATTCTCTGTTGAATAGGGCACGCAGACATTCAGATTTTTGCCACACGTTTCGGGATCGACACAGCAATACGAGTCGCCAGTACAATTGTGTTCCTCATCGCATTCGCCCTTTGTCGGCACGCATTCGCCATCGATACAAATGGATCCGACAGGACAAACTTTTCCGTTGCCACATTCGCCATACATCGTGGAATAGGCTGAGCAAATCCCGTTCTCGCAAACATCTCCGGAGCAGAAGTCGAGATCGCCGCAAGCTTCACCCACTTCAACGACATTCTTGCAAATCCAATCATCACACTCCAGGCCGGCAGTGCACTCTTCGCTCAGTTCGCAAGATTCACCTGCCAGCCCCAATGCCACACATATCCCCGTATTCCCGTCCCTGAAATCGCAATAGGAACCATCCGGACAGATCGTGTCACCGTCGCAGACCGATCCGAGTTCGGGATCGAGACTGACACATTCATTGTCACGGCAAGCCCCGCGCATCAACGATTCAGAGCACTTCTGCTCAACCGGTTCCTCATCTTTCACGCATATCGAAAGGATATCGTCATCGAGGCATTTATTCACCGTCTCTTTGCATTTCGTATCTTCAACCTTCGACTTGCACTCGCCATCTTGGCACTCGCCATCGGAGCATTTCTTTTCTACCGGTTTCTTCCCCTTGACGCAAACCAGCTGAGTCTTGCTGTCCTTGCAGGTATTTTCTGTCTTCTTGCATGCGTCCTTGTCGACTTTCGGTTCTTCAGGTCCGGGCTCTTCGATGTCGACACAGACATCATTCTTGCATTCCTGTTCGGCGGTACATTGCTTGCCGCCGCAATTTCCCTCAGTTTCATTGATATTTTTAATCGCCTTGTCATCGCTACATCCTGCCGCAAAGAGACATATCGAAAGCGCTGACAGCCATATATATTTTTTATTCATGTTTATTCTCCCGGCGGAATGCCCTAACAATTATTTATATAAAACACAAAGTCGTTCCGGCGTCTTTGTGCAGAATCCAGTTTCTTCGCTGCTAATTGATAATCGTGCAGCCTTTCATCACGATTTTGTCCGTATTGTTGCCCTCGTTGCATTCGACGGTCGTTTTTCCGCCCTTGCCGTCGTCGTTGACCTTGAGGAAGATC
>JAZODZ010000100.1:0-7091 GCA_045597285.1 Myxococcota bacterium | reverse complement strand
CGCGATAGCCGTGCCCATGGTAGGCACGTGTCGTGACACGTGCCCGCAAGGCGTATCGGCGCAGCCGATAGCCCGCGCCACAAAAAAATGCGTCGCGAAACGTCAGAATCCGCGTGCGTGAATGTTTGCAAACCCGCTTTTTACCTTGTCATCCGAGTAGACAAAGACGTGTTTTCCGTCGGCGGTGCAGGCAACATCGGGAGAATGCTGAGGGCCGGCGGTCAGGCGTGGAATTGCGGCTTCACTGCTCGTCTTGAAGGCACCTGAAATCGTCCGTTTCTGGACATCGCTGTCGTTGAGCGCTTTTGCCGTCCAACCGAAAACAGCAGTGCCATCTTCGGCGACGCAGACCGTGGGATCGGCCGCCTTTTCATCCGCGCCCGAAAGCGTCGTGTCGGCCTTAATCTGCTTGCCATTCTTGTCGAAACCGCGGGCGATAATGAGATATTTGCCATTGCCGTCGTTGTCGTCCTCGAACGCGATATAAAACGTTCCCGACTGATTCATGCCGATGGCGGGATTGAGCTGCTGACCGGGAGCCACGCTGTTGACCGTAAACTCGGCGATGCGTTCCGAGCCATCCGACGCAAACCCCTTGGCGTTGATCTGCCAGACATCGTTCATATCCGCGTCGTCTTCCCATGTAATGACGAACGAACCGTCGTCCGCCATTGCAATTGCCGGGTTCTGACGGCGGCCGTCGATCGTTTCGAGTATATTTTTTTCGGCTATCATTTCCGAGCCGTCGGCATGAAATCCCCGCATATAGACTTGCGGCAAATCGCTTCCGTAAGTCGAATCCTGCCATGCAATGACGAAATCGCCATCCGAATTCATCGCGATTGCCGGCAACGACTGGTTCGACGAATTGCTGATTTTGCGTTCCGGGATGCGTTCTTTACCAAGATAATCATATCCGCGCATGAAAATCTGCGAACTGTTCTGCCACACGACGACGAAATTCCCCTTTGCATCCATCGCGACATCGGGATTCATCATGTCGCCTGCGCCGGAACTGACTGTAAACTGACGCGTGTCGGCACAGCCGCCGGGACAGAACAGACGGCCCTTGATATCGCGAACGCCGTCGTTATCCCAGTCGTCTTCCCAGACGGATACAAAAGCGCCCGTCGTGCGGTTCATTGCGATGGCGGGATGATATTGATTTCCATCGGTTGTATCATTTTCTATTTCATTGACATTGCGCGATATAAACGAAAGGCTGCCGTTATCGGAATAATGATAGTCGAGAGGCGTTGAAAAATCGAAGGCGAAAGAAAAGTTATGATCCGACTGGGACGCGGTTTTATCATAATAATGATATTTAGAATCCGCATTGAGGCTTGAACAGAACATTTTCTGACTATTTTGATATTCATCGAGTACGCTGAACGTCGTGGCTGTGACATTGTGTTTTAAAGTACCATCGCCATTCATGACATTGACCGGATCGATCCTGAGGATTCGCATCCAGCCGTTGCCTCCGTCGGTTTTGGCACCGCACGACGATGCCTGACACGAGTCCGAAGTGCATGGTTTTTCGGACTGATAATCGACGAGCATTTCGACGACTGCATTGCCATTGTTCGCCATTCGGATTCGATGCTCGGAGTCGGAAACGTGGCCGCAAGCCACCATAATGATATTCGAGTGGCGCGACACGAATTCCGACCACATATCGGTTCCGAGCGAGCCAAACGGGATATCGCCGTTCGACCCGGATGCGTACTTGCCGGAGGATGACTTCGACGCGTCGTTCGTAAGATATCCGTGCGTGGCAATAATGATATAATGATCGCGCAATTTATTCGCGATGAGATTATCCGCCCAGCAAAGAGCGTCTTTTCGCGGGAAGAACTCGAGCGCAATGACGGCAAACTTGAGATGGCCGACATTAAATGTCGCATACATATTGGCTGATTGATAGAATCCGCCAAACCAGCTGCTGTCGTGATATCCTTTTTGAAAATAGGCGTCGTTAAAGTATTTGGGAAAGATAGATCGATCGCGGGCTACAAACTCGACACCCGTGGCACCTTTTTTATAATCGTGATTCCCGGTTGTAATCGTGAACGGCACGCCTGCCTCGACGAGAACATTCTGCGCCGCCACAGCGCGTTCATAATGCGTCTTCGTGTTGCCATCGCTGACATCGCCGAGATGAATGACCATGCGGATATTCTCTTTTTTCTGGTTGTCGACTATCCACTGGGTCTGTTTTTTCTGAATCCCGTTTGACGAAAGGACATAATGCTGTGTATCGGGCATTAAAACAATCGAGAATGGCTCACACTCGGCACCACAGGATTTTTCACAGGACGGGGCAGTCCCGACGCAGAGCTCACCGTCATTGCATGTGCTTTCGACTTCCCAGTTCATGCAACCGAGGTCGTTTTTGCGGCAAGTCATAATATTATTCTTGTCACATTTTCTATCATTTTCATGGCAAACACTCGCGCACCCTGCCACGCATGACATCGTGATTTCATCGCAGTGCGAATCGTTGTCACAAGGCGTTTTAAGCGTCCACACACGGCATCCATGCCCGTTCGCCTCACACTGGGCGATGCCGGATTCGGTACATTTGTAATCGCCGACATTGCACGATTCGGAGCAGTCTTCACAGGCGAGCGTCGTGCTGTTGCACCATGATTCGGACGGCTGGCAAGTGTCCTGAACGGTCCAGTCGAGGCAACCTTTGGTATTTTTGCGGCAGACGAGCAGCGAATTGCCGTCACATTTTCGGTTTCCCACCGTACAGATATCGCATGATTCCGGGACATCGGCGCAGTCGTCTGTGCCGGTGCAAGTTTCAGTCGTGACGGGTTCGTCCGGATCGTCGGATTCCAACGGTTCCTCAACGGGATCATTCAAATCGGGGTCGGTCGTATTATGGTTGCCCTCGTCAGAATCCCGGGCATTCGGATCGTTGACGGCCACATCGTCACAAACGCCGCCGCGGCAGGAAATCACGAGTATTTCGGGATCACCGCAGGCCAACAGGCTCATCGAAGAAATTATCAACAATGGAAGGATATATTTTTTCATAAGATTTCCTGACATCGGGCATTGGAACGCATTATTATTGCTTTCGGTTTTCTATATTTCGTGATTTTATCGAAATGAGGCAGGAGATCGCAATGATGCAAACGCTTTGTTTTTTAGTAAAATCTTCTGTTGGGAAGTGCGTTGGAAAAACAAAGGCGGATCGTCCGCGTCCGTGGGCAGGCAGAAAAGTTACTTGTTACATGTGTAAGAAAACCCATATCAGACCGGCGGCAAAGATCAACTGCACGATGAGAATAGCAGGAATTCCGATTTGAAAGGACGGGTGTTTTGTCTTATGCCTGAAGTGTATCATTCCAGCCAGAGCACCGATTGAACCGCCAAAGATAGCCACGCCGAAGAGTGCCCCTTCCGACGTGCGCCAGGCATGATTTTCAGCCTTGCGTTTATCGGCACCAAACATGACAAATGCAACGATATTGATAACGATGATATAGACGATAGCGATAACCAACAGTATTATATTGAGATTATTCATGGTGAATTTTCCTTTAAAGATTTGCCAGGCGCTCGCTTTGTGGCTTGCGCCACTACAGCTCGCCTACGACCGCTATTCCCTTTGGAAATACGCGGTCGTTACCGTTATTTTGTAGCCCGAAACCAAATATATTAATTAATAATGTTACATTTAACTTCGGGAAGGTCTTTACTCTGGTTATCATCTTCCACGCATTCGATAAATTCACCGAACGGTTTGTCCTCCATTGGCTTATCGATGACGAAGTAAACATCCACCGGTGTACTGATCAGCGTTCTTTCATCCTGACCAGGTAACTTTCCTTTATAATCCCAGTCAAATTTCGCAGAAGCCTGACCGCCGGGGGGAAGGATGGACGGGACTTTCGTGGAACCGAGATAAGCATCATTGGAAGTATTATTGGCATTTTTAGCATAGAATGAAAGCGTCACGCCTGCTTTAACGCCGAGTGACCCCTTATTTTCAATGGTAGCCGTGAATTGAAGCGTATCTGCCGTACAATTTTTTTCGTCGAAAACCAAATCTTTGACGACGAGATTTGGCGCGTTGAACATGCCGCTTGGCTGAACATTCTGCCTGAAATTGTTCAGTTTTTCATTCTCCCAGTTGACTTCAGGCGTTTTGGGAACTGTGCCGTCTTCATTGATATTCGTGACGAAATAATTGTGCTGATTCCATATTCGGCGCGTGCGAACCCATCTGCCATTCGGATCTTCAAAAGCACGGACGCCATATATTGATTTGGGAGCACCGCTGTAACGCGTAGAAGCGACAACGATTTCAGTACTTCCATCGTTATCGACATCGACGATAATCGGATATTCTGTAAGCGTGCCATTAGAGTTGGGTTCGGAAAATATCGGGTCGGCATCGGGATATCCGTCGCCGTCTTTATCTTCCTGCGCACCAAGACCAGAGTATATATGCAGATTGAATTCATCGGCATAAACGACTTCGGCAACGCCATCGCCCTCGAAATCGAAAACGCTCGAACCCGTTGCCGCACTCGTATAATCGTGGATATTGGAATCAGCCCACAGAATATCCAGTTTGTCATCTTTATTGCTATAAACGATGTAATACCATCGCGAAGCAAAGCCAATATCGGGACGGTGATCGCCGTCGAAATCCGCAATTACGGGCGCACCGCCGCCGGCCAGGCAATTGTACACTGTCGGCGATGTTGCACAATTGAGATTGAGTTCAGACTGCGCCCGTGCAGCATTGATAGGAATTTCAGCGGTTCTCGCTACTTGATACGACCAGTTTCCATCTTTTTTATATAATTTCCATATTTCAACTTTTCCGGGAGCCCTGTCTGTATAATATGTCCGAACGATTTCCGGAACGAGTTCGCCGGTTTCTGCGGCATCCTTACCCGAGTCGATGAGATCGGCAACGGCCCAGTATTCACGGCTCTTTTTCGAACCACTAATCAATTCGTTGCAATCGAGATCAAACACACCGCCTGCAACGAGTTCCAACTTTTTGTCACCGTCCAGATCGACGGGAATCGGACGGAACCCCATCTTCTTCTGACAATGCCACGAAAGCGTGCCAGACGCTTTGTCGAACTTGAGAATGCCCTGATTTGAAATGATTTCGGCAACGCCATCGCCATCGAGGTCTGCAATCGAAGAATCCGTCATGCCGCCGATGGCATCCAACGAGTATGAGACGTTTGCGGACGCCTTGGGAGCGAGTTTGTAACCAGTCGGGCTTTGATTATCAGGAATGACGTTGAGCAAATCGACGCGGTTTTGTGTCTGCGCAATCGTCGTCGCAACGATTTCTATCTTGCCATCGCCATCGATATCGGCGGCAGCAAGGTTTTCTGCCGGATAATAGATAGGCTCTGAAGAGGCAATTTCATGGCCGTCATCGCCACTGATGACGCGTACAACGCCAGGAACTTTGTAATAAGAGCCTTCACCAAGATTGATATTTCTGGACGAGAAAATCACGTCAGGAATGTCGTATTCGTCAACTTTACCGTCGCCATTGTCATCGGTGACATTGATCGCAATCGGCGTGTCCAAAACCTCGTCATAGTCTGGATATGTCGATGGTTTTCCGCCGGGAAGGTCTACCGGCCAGTGCCACTGGAGATTAGGCTCAAACTTTCCTGCCGTAGGCAGAACGACACAGAGATTGGGGTCTTCCTTAATGGAAATACAGGTTTTCGTCGTTTCCTCGCAGAACTCGTCATAAGCACAGTCATTGACACTGGAGCAGGCCTTACCGCGCGGCAAACATTTGTTGTAAATGCAGGCTTGTTCACTATCGCAACAGAGATCCTCATTGACTCCGCAACGCGTGCCAAGACACTGAGGCTTGCATTTGCTGCCTTCGCAGACCTCTCCGGATTCGCAACAAATGCCATTACAATACGCATTTGAGCCGCAGTCCAATCGACACCCCGTTTCCAAACAGAGAAATCCTTCAGCACAGCACACAGTCATGCTTTCCGCAGCAACAGGGCAGGTCGTTTCTTCTTGTTTGCAAGGCATCATACAGTTATTAAAATCATCGCAGATTTCGCCTTCACTGCAGCAGAAACCGTCGCATTCAGCGTTTTTACACGTCTCCGTGCAATGATTGAATTCGTCGCAGAATTCACCTTCCTGGCAACAAATACCGCCACACTCGACAGTCTTACAAGGAATCTTGCAGTGATTGGTTTTATCGCAGATTTCACCTTCCTCACAACATACCCCGCCACACTCGACAGTCTTACAGGCGTCCTTGCATTGGTTGGAATCGCAGACTTCGCCTTCCTTACAGCAAACGCCACCACACTCGACAGTTTCACACGGAACCTTGCAGTGATTGGTTTTATCGCAAATTTCTCCCTTTTCGCAGCAAACATCACCGCATTGAACGGTTTCACATTTCGGGTTTTGGTCATCAATGGTGATATCATCGGGCTTACAATTATCCCCTTGGCAGTTTTGTGGACCGCTGTTCGAATCATCTCCGCAGGCCGACAAACCAATTGTGAGCAAACATATCGATATAGCGAGCAAACAATGTTTTTTCATAATTTATTCCTCATTTTTTGAAGGGTTGTTCCTAATTCGTCGAGTCTGTTCAATCCATGCACGGGATATCGTCATGGTTATGATTTTTTAAACACATCCACCTGACTGGATATAGATAAATCATAGGATTGTTCCGGCGATGGACTACTATTATCTTCTTCAACAGTAAGTTCAGGATCATCAGAAACTTTTAGCAATTCATTTGCTTCCTCTGATTCAGTCATATCCTTATCAACGACTTTTTTCTCGATATCTGAGACATAAAAGCAATCCGACACCTTCATTCTCTCAGATTCGGTATCAGCTTTATCCTCTGGATAAGATAAATCAAATAACCCGGACTTGCTGTTTTGAGGCAAATCTGTGTCATCAGCGGATTTTTCGGATTTATCAGATTTATCGGATTTGTCCGATTTATCGGATTTATCAGATTTGTCCGATTTATCTGATTTATCTGATTTATCTGATTTGTCGGATTTATCGGATTTGTCGGATTTATCAGATTT
>JAZODZ010000099.1:0-4755 GCA_045597285.1 Myxococcota bacterium | reverse complement strand
ATGTCATTATACCATCGACTGGGGGGATGGAAGTGAGCCGGAACAATTTACGGGATGCGATAAACCGTATCGGACACATACCTATAAAGATATTGGACATATTCTGATAAGCGTTACCGGCGAGATTTCTGAGTGGGCGTGTATGATTGAGGATTCATTAAATCCAAAAGAGGTAAAACACGTATGTGGGCGCGAAAATCCCGTTTATTTGCGATCTGTGTTTTCATTTGGACCAGTAGAATTAGGGAAAGGTGCATTTTATGGCGCAGATGCACTTAATGATTTTAAGAATGTCGATATTCCGAATTCTCAAAAAATGAGTATGAGTCGTATGTTTTATAATGCTGTGTGGTTTAATCAGCCAATCAATCAATGGGATACGAGAGGCATAAATTCGTTGGAGAATACATTTTATAATGCTGTGTGGTTTAATCAGCCTCTCAATGATTGGGATACATCAAATGTTATAAGAATGGATGGGACGTTTGATTCAGCCAAGACGTTTAATCAGCCTCTCAATGATTGGAATACTGCAAATGTAAAAAATATGAGAGGGATGTTTAGTTATGCTGAGACGTTTAATCAGCCACTGAATAGTTGGAATACAGAAAATGTTATATCTATGGAAGGTATGTTTTACAAGGCTGAGAAGTTTAATCAACCACTTAATAGTTGGAATACTGCAAATGTTACGGCTATGAATTCGATGTTTGCTCGTGCCAAAAGTTTTGATCAGTCACTGAATAGTTGGGATACATCAAATGTTACGGATATGAGTGATATGTTTTACGAAGCTGAGAAGTTTAATCAGCCTCTCAATGATTGGAATACAGCAAATGTAAAAAATATGAGTTGGATGTTTTTTTTAGCTAAAGCATTTAACCAGCCGATTAATAGTTGGAATACCGCAAATGTTAAATATATTCGTTCTATGTTTGAATCCGCAGAATCTTTTAATCAGCCACTGAATAGTTGGAATACCGCAAATGTTACAAATATGAAATATATGTTTAAAGATGCCAAAGCGTTTAATCAGTCTCTCGAAAAGTGGGATGTTACAGAAATTAAAAAAAATTATGATAGTTATCTTTATATGTTTAGTGGATCTGGATTATCATCTGACAATTGGAATAAGATGGTGACGGAGAATGAAGGGTGGGCTTCTATGAGCAAACAGGATCTGGGTATTGATTATTAATTTCTATTGATTTGGGAACTTGGTGAGAGGCGTTTCTAAGCTGGGGAAAAAAGATGACGATGATGAATGCGATGATGATGATGAATGCGATGATGATGAGGATGAGGGATGCAAATAATTACGATTAAAAAGTGAAAACGATTAAGCTCGTCCGTTTGTGGCGGGCTTTTTTATGGCATGACGCAGAAGAGGCGGCGGCGTATTGAACGGGATCGAGGGAAGTGCGGCTGAAACACAGAAAGTGTTGTGGCAAGCGAATATGTAGTTGAAAGAATGACCGTGAAATAGTCCGCCGCGATGGGCGGCGTATCGACATAAGTCGATAGCCGCCCCCCCGATTGCACGGCCTTTATCATCGTCCCGGGCGAGCGCGTTTGTGGAACCAGACGCGCATTTTTTCTAGCTTTGCCTGTTCGGACGCGGAGGCGCGGCGCGAACAGGTGGCGTATTCCGGATCGTTTTCCGGCGTTCCCCAGCGGACTTCATTGCAGTCAGCCGGATGATAGGCCATCTCGAGATTTTCTACGCGTTCGACGATGGTTTTCATCGTGATGGTGACGGGATTCCCTGCCGAATTCGTGTATGTAATGGTGTATTTGGCGAGCACTTCGTCCATGGCCGATTGTGCCTCGGCAACGGCTTTTTGGATGGCGTCGTCGTCGTTGAGGCCGTATCGAGCGGCATTCCGTCGGATTTGATCTGGGAAATCGCGCACGGCGTCGATGGCGATGAGCATTCTCATGTCGCGTGAAGGCGTGGCGAAGTCTTCCCAGGGGCCGCTCGTCTCGAAGACTGCGTATCCGAGTGGCATGATCATGGAAGAGACGCCATTATTGCGCACGTAATCGTCGCCGTTCTGTACGTTCAGAACGCGCCTTTCGGCGGATTCGTGCAAGGCGTCGGTCAGTTCGGCGACGGCGGCCGGGATATCGAGTGGTTTTGGATGAATCGCGGCTTCCACGCGGTCATAAAACACTTCCTTTTCGACGACGTTTTGTTCATCGCTGTAAGGCACAAAGCCGGATTTGTCGTTCAGCTCCTCGTTGGTGAGCTGGTGGTTGTCGATGATGGGCCTGAATGCCTTAAATCCGGCACCGACATTTTTCATTTCCGGGTCGAAAAGGAAATTGCCTTTCCAGAATCGTTTTCTCGTGATGGTGCCGTCGGGCTGTGCATCGACGGAGAGCAGGGAACCGGGCACTTCGGGTGTGTCTGGCGTATAGTGGGCAATCATGAGCAAGTGCCCGTGCGGATCGGCATAAGTCAGGCCGGGGCGTAGCGAGGATCGCGTCAGTTCGACGGGATAAAAGTCGGTGTTGCTGTCAGTCAGTGCGGTACGTGCGTTGCCGGAATGGACTTCGTAACCGCCGACATGCAGGGCATAACTGTTATAGCGTTTGGCTTCGTTGCCGGAGAAGCTCGTATTCTGGACGAATGTGGGGCGACCGCATTTGGGGGCGCTGTCTTTTGTACCGCGCCCGCATTTTCGAACTGCCATGGGGAGCCCTCGTTTCCAGGCAAAGTAGGAACGGAGCATATAGGGTAGATCTGCGCAGTCCGGGCGCAGCTTTAAATTGCTTTCCTCGTTCTGCCCCAGGGAATTGAAAAAGATATTGTGGTCTTTGTCGCGAAGGACATCGCCGAGGTTTGTCCAGGTCTTGTCCGGTTCGTCGGGATAGTCGAAAAGCCTTTCCATGAATGCCGAGAAGAGGGTTTCTTCGGCCGGAGTCCATTCACGGGTGACGTTCCACGGTTGGTTTTGAGCGTTATCGGGCTTGCGGCTTATTTCTGTGAGGACTGCGACGATGGTCACGCGATCGAGATAACTGCCGCGCGACGTGCCTTCGCCGAGACTCAGGTCGCTCAACACGACGCGATCGACGTGAACGAGGGTTTTCGCGTCATCGTCCGAGAGATTTCCTTTGTCGGCACAGGCTTCGTAATATTCGGAAAACGAGTGCAGGATGGTCGGCTTGTTTTGGGCATTTCGTCCCATCCAGGCCATGATATGGCCGGGAAAATAGAGAATGACGATGCCGGTCTGTGCCGCGTTTTCGATGGCTTTGAGCTTGTCTTCGGGCGTCATGCCGGCCACTTTGAGGTAATAGCTCGTTTTGACAGCCTGTTCTTTGCTATTCCGCGGCAGTTTGATGTTGAACGAGCGAGCGGTGTCGAGAATCAGGCGAGAACAGTCGCGCCAGCCGTCGTGACCGCCCCAGCCATACGGGTCGCCGACGAATAGAAACAGGGTTTTGAACCAGTCTTTTCGCGTGAGTGGACGATGCGTGTCGATGAGACCGTCGATATCGCGTGCCGGCAGTTTTGAAATGCCGTCGGGCGTGGCGACAAAGACTTCGGATTTGGTACCTTCCAGAAAAGCGCCTTTGGGAATCGTCATACCGGCGAGCTGCATGGATTTTTCGGTGAACCATCGGCTGTCGCCGGATTTGGGGATTTCGGGGCTAAGTTTGGCATTGGGCGACAGCCATCCCCACATATCGCGGGTACGCACAAATCGCATGCCGTTTTGATGCGTAAATAGGACTTCAATTCTATCCTGCGCTCGCCCTAGAGAGCAATTGTTCCGGCTGAACCGAACTTCGCCATCGACGGTTTTGATATAGGGGCGATCGTGCGGTGCACACAGGATCGTGGCGTCTTCGAGAAGCCTGTACTGATGCAGGTTTGATTCGTCGTACTGTCTTTGAAATTCGTCGAAGGCGCGTTCATAGTCGGCGGGATCGGGACGCGATCCGTCTTCGAACATGATTTCGTTTTTTTCGATTTTTTCGCGAAAAGAGTCGAGTCTTTTGCGCATATTTTGTTCGAGTTCGGTGCGATCCACGGGATGTTCGAGATCATTAATTCTCGCATAAAACCTTGCGTTGAACTGTTCGATGCCGGCCTGAGTCATGACCGTGTCGCGGGTTCCTGGCCAACTATCGGGGCTCAAATCGGAGGATGTCATTCCGGGAAGGATATCGGAAGCAGGCTTGTCGGTAGGACAAGATTCTGGGCGAGCGGGTGTAGATGGGATGGAAGCTGGGGAAGGAACTTCGGAGGTCTCAGGTACCTGCTCGGCGATGGGGGATGAATCGTCGGATGGAGAGTTCGGTTGTGTTCCGGGATTGGTAGAGCAGCACGCGGTGAACATCAACAAGGGGATGAAACGTAGGATTTTATGCATATATCGTTCGGGAAGGTTCCAAATAAAATGTGGCGTATGCGCCAATTTAATATATTAGCAGAAATATGGGAAAAATATAAAAAGGGGGGATTGAAGGCGCATAGCCAGGCCGAAGCATGGCGTATCGGCGAGCCGATAGCCAGGCTACAAAAGGTTTAAAGAATATATTGTCAAAAAAAAAGCTCGCCATACGACGAGCTTATATAAGATTTATATATAATTAGCCTTTGACGCAGTGACCTTCATTGCAGACCAAGCCCGAGCTTGCGCAATCGGCGACATCTTCTAATTTATTGCCAGAACAGAACGCAAGTTTATTTTTGTTGCATGAATAAGTGTTGTTTTCGCAAGGTGGATTGGCACAAACGAT
>JAZODZ010000098.1:0-4360 GCA_045597285.1 Myxococcota bacterium | reverse complement strand
AAATTACTTCGCGATGCGGAGGGCTTCGATGCCGGGGAGCGATTTGCCTTCGACGAGCTCGAGGGAAGCGCCGCCGCCCGTGGAGACGTGCGTGACCTTGTCATCGAGGCCGAACTGACGGATTGCTGCCGCCGAGTCGCCGCCACCGATGATCGTGTTGCCAGCGCATTCGGTCAGGGCCGTCGCAACTGCGATCGTGCCGGCCGCATAGCGCGGATTTTCGAACACGCCCATCAGGCCGTTCCAGAACACGGCTTTCGCGCCTTTGACGACGTTTGCATAGAGTTCGCGGGTCTTCGGGCCGATATCGAGGCCCATCTGGCCAGCGCTGAAGGCTTCGACGGTTTCGCACGGCGTCGTGTCATCGAGCGCCGTCGACACGACGTGGTCGACCGGCAGAAGGAGCTCGCATTTGCTGCTGGCAGCTTTGTCAAGAATGGACTTGGCAATGTCGAGGGCATCGGCTTCGACGCGGCTTGCCGCAACGTCCACGCCTTTCGCCTTGAGCAGCGTGTAGGCCATGGCACCGCCGATGCAAATCTGGTCGCATTTGTCGATCAGGTTTTCGATGACGCCGATTTTATCGGAAACTTTCGCGCCGCCGAGAATCGCGACGATCGGTTTTTCGGTCGCATCGACGATGCTGCCGAGGTACTTGATTTCTTTCTGAAGCAGGAAGCCGCAACCTTTGTTTTCGCCGAAATGCGGAACCATGACGGCCATTGAGGCGTGGGCACGGTGGCAGGTACCAAATGCATCGTTGACATAGACATCGGCGAGTTCAGCCAGGGCTGCCGCGAATTTCTTCTGGCTTTCCTTGCACGCCTTCTTTGCGGCCGCTTTTTCTTCTTCGGTCTCGCATTTCGCGCGAGGTTTGCCTTCTTCTTCTTCATAGAAACGGAGGTTCTCGAGAAGGAGAATCTGGCCGGGCTGGAGATCTTTGGCGAGTTTCTTCACGCCGTCGCCAATGCAGTCGTCGGCAAACACGATTTCGCGCATCGGGAGGAGTTCGGCAAGGCGTTCGGCCACGGGTTTGAGCGAAAATTCAGGGCTCGGGTTCTTCTTGGGACGGCCGAGGTGGGACGCGAGAATCGGGAGGCCGCCGTTTTTAATGACGTAATCGATCGTCGGAATCGCCTGGCGAATGCGGAAATCGTCGGTGATCTTGCCATCGGCATCGAGGGGAACGTTGAAATCGACGCGGATGAAAACGCGTTTGCCATCGAGGTTCAGGTCTTCCACGGATTTAATGCCATCGAGATATGCCATGTTTGTTTCTACTCCTTAAAAAGTTATTTTCTATCCATGCGGGCATGGAGCGCCGCAATAGGCGACAAAATATCAAAAAAAAGCCAGAGCCCGTTGCGGGAACTCTGGCTCTTAAAAAGCTTCAGAACTTCACGAAATTACTTGGCCATCACGCGGACCATTTCGAGGAGCTTGTTGCTGTAACCCCATTCGTTGTCGTACCAGGCAAGGACTTTAACGAACGTGGAGTCGAGCTGAATGCCACCCTTCGCATCGAAGATGGAGGTACGGGCATCGCCGCGGAAGTCCGTCGAAACAACGGCTTCATCCGTGTAACCGAGAACGCCTTTGAGTTCGCCTTCGGAAGCATCTTTCATCGCTTTGCAGATATCTTCATAGGTGCATTCTTTGAGCAGTTCGACGGTCAGGTCGTCGATGGAAACATCGCTCGAAGGAATACGCATCGACATACCGGTCAGTTTGCCGTTCAGTTCGGGGAGAACCTTGCCGACCGCCTTGGCAGCGCCAGTGCTGGAGGGAATGATGTTCTCGAGAATGCCACGGCCGCCGCGCCAGTCTTTCTTCGAAGGACCATCGACGGTTTTCTGGGTCGCTGTGGCAGCGTGAACGGTCGTCATAAGGCCGCGTTTAATGCCGAATTTGTCGTTCAGAACTTTGCTGATCGGGGCAAGGCAGTTCGTCGTGCAGCTGGCATTGGAGATGATGTCCTGGCCGGCATACGTTTTGTCATTGACGCCAAAAACGAACATCGGGGTTTTGTCTTTGCTCGGGGCGCTCATGATGACTTTCTTCGCACCAGCGGCAATGTGGGCGCGAGCGGTTTCGTCCGTGAGGAAAAGACCCGTGGATTCGGCAATGATTTCAGCGCCGACTTCGTTCCATTTCAGGTTGGCAGGATCTTTTTCAGCGGTCAGACGGATTTTCTTGCCATCGACGATGAGGTTCGTGCCGTCCACGGAAATGTCGTGGTCGAATTTGCCATGAACCGAATCATATTTGAGCATATAGGCGAGGTAGTCGGGATCGAGCAGATCGTTGATGCCGACGATTTCGATGTCTTTGAAGCTCTCGACAGCAGCGCGGAAAACCATACGACCGATGCGGCCGAAACCATTGATACCAACTTTGATGGTCATATTAAAACCTCCATGATTCATAAATTGAAGCCCGAAAACCGTTCCCGGGCTTCCCGAAGCGCGTGCCTCTATAATACGCACTCCTTCGATTGTCAACGGCATAAAACCTACATCGGGACACTATTTTTTCCACCGCATCCTGCTATCGACCGCCCTCCGCGAAACGCCTTTCAACGGTGTGTTTATTTTTTGTGTGGGCACGGCTATCGCTGCGCGATACGCCGTGCGATGCTCGCCTATGCGCGGCATACGGCTCGCACCACGACATGGGCACCGCTATCGACTACGCCGATACGCCGTGCTTCCTTATTTTTTACAGCCTCAAGATTTTTTTACAGCCTCAAGAGGACAGTAGAATTTACTAAAAACCTAAACATTTTCGTCATTACTGCCTACTGCCTATTGCCTGCTGCCTATTGCCTACTGCCTATTGCCTGCTGCCTGCTGCCTATTGCCTGCTGCCTACTGCCTATTGCCTGCTGCCTACTGCCTACAGCTACACTTCGATATATATTCCCTCACCTTGCAAACTTGAAAATTTATCAAAATGGCGGTAGGTGTAGGTGCTATTTTAGCCTTTGTTCACGGTGTGGTTTTAATGAAAGGAAAAACGGGGTTTTACATATTTTGCGCACTCGCGGTGCTGCTCGTAGCTAGCCTCTGCTGGATGTTTATGGACAGCGGTGACGATCAGAATTCCGAGCAGAACACGGCGAAAACAGCCGTCGTAGCAGCCGATGAAGACGTGCCTCCGGCACGCGTCCTTCTCGGGCAGGATGTCAAGCAAGTCGCGCTGAACAATCCTGAAACACCAAAAGCATTCGATGAAAAACTTTTCGTGGAATCCCTTGAAACTGGCGGTGTTCCAACACAGGACATCGGCGAAAAAGGCTCACTGGAAGGTGCGATCGCAACAAATTATCCGATGGTTTACGCGCCGAGCAAGTTCGACCGCCTCCCGGATTCCCCTCTCATCAAGTTCACCGACGACATGATTCACCCCGACGGCAAAGACGGATTCCTCGCCAATAAAGAGGCGCTTGTCGATCAGGCAAAACACATACAGGAAGCGTCGATCGCGCTTTCCGTCTCACCTCGCGTCGAAATGGGCAAGACGACCGGCTATCGCCTCGTCGAAATCCCCAGCGACACGCTTTTTTCAAAAATGGGAATGGTTTCAGGCGATATTATCGTTTCAATCAATGGCCGCCTTCCTGATATGGAACCAATGGCCCTGATGTTTGTCAACATGGCGGCAGGCAAACAGGGTGTCAGTACGATTGTGGTTGATCATCGTGGAACTGAGCGCACGATTCAGCTTCGGGCAACGGAGTAACGCATGGATTCTAAGATTCGTCTGGCCGTACAGATTGGCATTGCGGTATTGCTTGTAGTGGTCGCGGCGACTGCCGCCCGCGGCGTAGGCAATATTGTTTCGCGCAAAGTCGTCGAACTGACGCCCTATGAAACCGTTGCCGACAACGGTAAAGTCGATGCCGTCGAGATTCCTCGCGGTGACGAAAATGCCGATGTCCTCATTTACAACCGCAACCTGTTCAATCAGAAATCCGGCATGGAAGAACCCGAGCCCGAGCCCGAGCCCGAAGTTGCCGAAGAGGATACCGTGATCGAAGAAATCGTCGGCGACGGCAAGCGCCCCGTCCTCACGGATCTGCGCGTCCTCCTTCAGGGAACACAGGTCGCGAGCGTCTCTGAATATTCCGTGGCCATGCTGATGCCGCTCGACGGCGGATCGGATGCGCGTATGCAATACGTCAAGGAAGGCGACACGCTTCTCGATGAAGCCCGCATTCTCAAAATCATCCGCAACCGCGTCTATATGGAAAGATTCACGCAGAACAACCGCCTCGAATACATCGATACCAGGACGACGGAACAGGATCTCGAAGAATCCAAGAAAGCACTCGAAAAAGCGGCTGAAAAAGAACGTGCCG
>JAZODZ010000097.1:0-6017 GCA_045597285.1 Myxococcota bacterium | reverse complement strand
ATCATCATCGGATTCTTCTTCGTCACCATAATAATCCTCTTCGATAATATCAAGTTCATCTTCTATACCTTCAAGACGTGCATCGGTCTCCTCAGCTGAAAAATAAAGCTCATCAACAGCATCTGTAAGGTCGTCAATTATTTCTATAAGCTTTACAAGAACCTTTCCTTCACTGCTCTTTTCGCTTATGTTCACACCCTCAGCATAACCCTTGAGATATGAAAGCTTTTTAATAATGCGCGCACCCCAGGCACTCGCCACGTACACTGCGATTACTGGTCATTCTGCCATTGCTTCTGATTATAGCATTGTAGATAAATCATCAAAGAATAAATATATCATTAATGATGTTATAAACGTATCTTCAGTTGAAACTGCTATTGCAAAAAATACTATAAAAATGCTTCCGAAACCAGATTCAAAGACATTCTTTTTAGCACCAAAACAATGAAACTCCTGCAAAAACGAACTAATGATATCCTTCGGCAATACGATAACCAAATCCTTCTCATGGCCCCCATGACGGATGCAAGATCTTTCTTCCCAGAAACACTGAAAATGTCGAATATGGCCAATATAACAGATGGCAAAAAAGCCTATGATAAAGATAATGAATCGACGTATGCCGCGTTAACATGGGCAAGTTCAGCCGAGGAGGCTAAAGATTTTAAGTCAGCCCCACATTATGATGCCAATGGCACTCAAAACGCATCGGGCAAGTATTTATGTGGATTTACCTAGCTCAGATTGACGTGGAATGGAAGCCGCATCGCGGCATCGACAGGCTTGTTGACACCTCTTCATCGTGTTCCTCGATCAAATAAACAGAATATGAGCAACTCTGCGCTTTCGCGCTTCGGAGAGCAGTTCGACGTTGTCAACCATAATTTCGGCTGGTCAGTCAGGAATATCTCTTCACCGACGGTGTTCTGAATCCGTTCGAGCGTTTTCTGGAAGCAGATGAACGACACCTGCCCGGTAAAGTCTTCGAGCGCCCCTAGAAAGCGCTTCCGTTCGCAATACCAAATCCGGATCAAGGTGAACATGCCGCAAACGATGACTTTCGTGCGTTCGGGCAGGTTGATGAGCGCCAACAACAAAATGGCAAAGAAGAATCCAAACAAATCCTTATTCAAAGCAATCGATGACACATTTTCTGAAAGGATTTTGCTAAACTGGCTAAGCCAATGTATAATAACGTAGCTTATAGTTTTTGACTTTTGTCAGGAGCAGTTGATTTATGAAAAATTCAGTTTTACTATTCGCAAGTGCAATATGCTTATCAATGCTTGGTTGCAGTCTGGAAGGAAACTCATGCAATTACAGTGATAATGCGGAAAATAATGAGTACCATTGCAAAGATAGTAACTCATCCGAAAGCTGCCAAACGGATGGTTTATGGGGGCAAGAAGTCAGCTGCCCTTACGGTTGTAACGAAACAACAGGGCGATGCATCGAATCCTACAATTGTGACAATTGCCAGCTCGGTTGCAACACTGCCGGAACAGGATGTGCCATTTGCAACGCCAACAAATGCGAGAATGGGCAATTGCGGGTTTGTAAAGCTGATAAAATGGGCTTAGAAGAACCAATAGAATGCGTAAAAGGTTGCAATGCCGAAGGCTCGGGCTGCGACAACGAATGTAATGCGGATAAACGAATGTAATGCGGATATATGTAAAAATGGCACCGTTTATCGATGCAACAGCGGAACTCTGGCAACTCAAGGCGATAAATGCCCTGAAGTCATTAAAGACAACGCCGGATCATGCGCCAGTGCCTTCAAGTGTAAGGAATGCGACGAAAATGTCACATCATTAAGTCGTCGATGCGTTTCGCCAACAGACTATTATATCTGCCAAAACGGGTTATGGAGCAATGAAAAAGTCACCTGCCCTGACAACCGATTCTGCGATGATAAAACCTACAGCTGCATTAATCAGCTAAGCAGCGCCTGCTATAATAATGACAACGGTATTGGTCAAATATGGACTTACGCCGACGGTAAATTACAAAGCAAGGAATGTCCCAATGCGGTATCGTGCAACGACGATAACACCGACTGCGGGGAGTGCTTTGACGGAACCACGAAATGTGAAAACAACGTTTATTCTATTTGCAGCCACGGCAAATACCAGGAATCCGCCTGTCCACTCGGGTTAGGCTGCCATACCAATGAAAATGGTCGTGGCGTTTGTAACGAATGCAATGAAGACAAATGTGTGAATGAAAACTCCACTAGTAAAAGTGAATATGTAGGAAAATTGACCAGATGTGTAAATCATAGCTGGGACATAAGTGAAAAATGTCAGATAGATTCCAACCCGGTCCTCTGTTATTCCGAAACCCAATGTCCGGAATGCAAGAACGGTATGTTCCAATGCAAAGATTCCGATACTATGCAAACATGCGTATCTGGCAAATGGAATGACATAGAATGCAAAGACAAAACACCGATATGCGACCCCAAATCCAATTTATGTACCAAGCTACCATACAGCTGTTCTAGTAAAGATAAAATATGCGCTGGCAACGTTATATATACTTGTCATAAAAGCAGCTGGCAAGCCAGTTCATGCGCGTTGGGTTGCTACGACTCCAAACAATGTATTGTTTGCCCCAATGGTGCTACGGAATGCACTGACTCTAAAACATTAAGAACTTGTTTGAACAACGCATGGACTGAAACAAAATGCGAATCAGGTTGTCTCACGGATGAAAATGGCAATGCCAAGTGCTAATACGCACTCGGCGCATTGGAATGTCTCTCGAAATCCAGCGCCAAAAAATGCATACAAAACGATAATTGGGAAGCAATTTCAAGTCCATGGGGGCAATCATAATATATGCCATCCAGAATGCACGCCTGGGAAATTTAAATGTTCAGACATGAATCATATCCAATTCTGTGATGAGGATGGTTTCCAACAACAGGAAATCTGCGAATTTGGCGGTAACGCTAATACAGGCAAGTGTTATACAGAATTCACTCCTGGCGAAAAATAATGTACTAATAAATCTGACTACTTATGTGACAGTAATGGTTTATGGACAATCAATTATGCAAGTTAGTCCGTACTAATGCTAAATGTTTTATAAAAGCAGGCTGTAATACCGAAAAGTTGTATATTTGGATAACAATACAATACTACCCCCATGCCTCGCATTTTCCCTTTGCCAAATCTCCAATATAGGTCTATAATTAATATGGTGTAGATTTTCCTTACCAGGAGTGCTCGTTATGAAACAATTCAATGTGTTTTTCATTGGTGGAATTTGCTTATCGTTGCTGGGATGCAATCTGGAAAGTGGACAATGCACGTATAATGACAAAAATGATTTCGAGCAGAAGTGCGAAAATGGCCGCCATTATTATTGTTTAAGAGACAACTATTGGGAAACCGAAGATTGCCAGCTCGGCTGCAACGCAGCCGGCACTGAGTGTTATCGATGCACGCCCAAATGCGAAAATGGCCAATTAAAGTTATGCAAAGCTGATGGCTCCAATTATGAGACGCCTATCATTTGTGAGCTTGGCTGCAACAGTGAAGGAAATGACTGCAATGGTTGCACCAACAAATGCGAAAACGGAAAATTGAGTGAATGTAAATTCGATCGTTCCGGCTATAAAACTCCAATCGACTGCATACAGGGCTGCAATGAAGAAGGTACGGATTGCAAAACCGACTGCACCGAGGATCTTTGTAAAGACGGTGTACTTTACCACTGCAAAGATAATAAATTAGCCAATTACGGCGAAAAGTGCCCCGTTCTCAAATTTGGAGTAGCCGGTGCTTGTGCCAACACCACAGAATGCAAGCAATGCGACGAAACCAATACAGATGATAGCATGTCCTTGCGGCAAAAATGTGTTTCCGAGAACGAATATGTCGAATGCAAGGATGGTCTGTGGGATAAAACCAAACAGCCATGCAACGAAGCCACCCCATATTGTAATAGCAACACATCCGCTTGTTCCGATCAGAAAAATGATGCCAACTGCGAAGACCGTGAATGGAATTGGGGCTGGGGCTGGGGTGGAGGCAACGGCGGCTTTTTGCTTAAAGAAAATCAATATTGTCCAGATAATGTATCCTGTAACGCTGATAAATCTGATTGCGGTGTATGCAAAAACTCATCAACCAAATGTGAAGAAAATGTGAGTTATAAATGCGAACAAGGCGAATTTCATGAATTAGATTGTCCTTTTGGATGCCATACAGATTGGTTCGGCAATAGCATATGTAACGACTGCAATGCAAATCAATGTAATAACAACGAATCAAAAGTAGGAAATATTAAAACCTGTACCGACGGCACTTACGGACAGCCCAGTGAATGTAAAGTGAATAACGCCTCTACTTCGTGTCAGTCCGAAACAGAATGCGGCGAATGCCTTAACGATACCGTACAATGCAAGGACAATTTTACGCTTCAGGTCTGCCGATCCGGTAAATGGGAAGACACCAAATGCAACAGCAATAAAATATGTGATTCTGTGACCAAACAATGTACCAATTCGTGTTCAGTAGGCGCAAAACGATGTGAAGGTAACGAACTACAAACCTGTAATAAAGACGGTGAATGGGTTAAATCACAAACCTGCGATAAAGGTTGTAGCAATTTGGCATGTAATGTTTGCGTCAATAACGAAACTAAATGTGAAAGTGGTAGTCTTAAAACATGCAAATCCGGACAATGGAATTCTCAATCTTGCGGTTATGGATGCTACGATGATTCACAATGCAACGTTTGTCCAAAAGATACGGTCGAATGCAAAAATTCCAAGCTCCGAACATGTTTAGGCACTGAATGGAAAGAAGAAACATGCGAATATGGATGTGGTGATGATAAAAAGTGCATGATATGTAAACCTGGCACAATAGAATGTGTTGCGAGCAAAAACGCAAAAGTATGCACTGATAGAGGAGAATGGGGCCCCATTTCATGCCCTGGTGGATGCTCAAAAAATGAATGTTTCGAATGCGTCCCCGATTCAAAACAGTGCAATGCCAATGATGTACAAATCTGCAACAAGCAGGGAAAATGGGAAAAATCTGAAACCTGCGAAAAAGGTTGCACCGCTGGAGCTTGCAATGAATGCACAGTAGCGGAGAATGAATGTAAAGATGATACGCTCAAAACTTGCGAGAATGGAAAATTAGTTATCGACAATTGTCAAGGATTAGGCTGTTTTAATGCAACAAAATGTAACGTTTGCCCCATTGGTTATAAAGAGTGTATCGATGATAAAACTCTTGGAACCTGTACCGGCGACGCCATCAAAGAAACAAAGTGCGATTATAAGTGCTATGAAGCCTCCGAAAGCGGTTATAATCCTCGATGTTTAGAAGAATGCATACCTGATACAATTGATTGTGTTTATACTAATAATGCACTGAAATGTTCACAAGATGGTGGATGGTTCGAGATTAACTGTCCCGGTGGATGCACTGAAGTTAATGGTACAGATGTATGTTATCCATAAGCTCTATTTCACTACAAACTTATGGTAACTGTTCAGCCCCTATTTGCTTTTTGCCCGCCGCTGCAAAGTCGTGAGACAACGAAGCCCGTTAGGGCTTCAATGTTTGTAGCCCCCGGTTGGCGCGTAGTGCCTACCGGGGGAACAGGGAATAATTCCAAGATATGAACCCCGTAGGGGTTCAACAAAACGTATTGAATCCCTACGGGGTTCTTGTTTTGGGGGATTCCGTTAATCCCCCGGCGTTGCCGGGTAAAAGCGATGTTCCCCTTTTCCCCCTCTCAAACTGGAGAGGGGGAGATGTCGCCGCAGGCGACAGAGAGGGTGAGGCCAGACCTACACAACTACTTGCCAATCACCCGCATACTGAGTAAAAGAGCGCGTTTTTCTGTGGAATCATTCGATTCTGCGCGATTTCATTCCAAACAAAGGACTTATATATGGCAGAAAAAACGGAAGTCGGCGGCAATTTTGTACGCGACATCATGGTTGAAGACATTAAGAACGGAAAGAACGGCGGTCGCATCGCCAC
>JAZODZ010000096.1:0-5612 GCA_045597285.1 Myxococcota bacterium | reverse complement strand
AGAAATTACGTGCGGGTAATCCATGAAAGAACTCGACAGCCACCCTTGGAAAGACCAAAACCCGATATGGTCTGAACTCGCCGATGTGTGCAACACTGCTACGCTTACCCCGGAAGAACTCTTTGCGTATGATCGCATAAACACATAGAAAGCGCGGCGTATGCAATAGCAGCGCGAAAGGGCGTATGCCGGTACGGCATAGCCCTTTCACCCCAAAACAGAAAAAAGCGCCAATGGCTTATATACAAAGCCCGGTTTCGACATGGCAACCATTTTCACAATTCGTATATCCGGCCTCGAAATTGGCGAGTTTGCCGTCGGACGTTTCGGCACAGAGGTAGGTCATGCTGAAGACGTTTCCTTCGTCATCCTGCGTGCATTCGGTGTGTTTTTCGCCGGGCACCGTGCAGGATGTCGCGCATACGCCGATGAGCTGCGGATCGCGTTTGAGGGCGTCCGCGCCGGGAAGGGCACAGAAATGCACATCCGAGTAGGTTTTGCAGTCCGTGCCCATTTTGTAATCATGGAAACAGTAGGTCAGCCAGCGTCCCTGGCAGGCATCGGGATAACTCGAATCGGTGCAGGATTCGCCGAATTCGGGCGGTACGAAATTGCAGCGCCCGTTGGTACAACTGCTCGTGCATGTTTTGTAGCCATTCGACAGCGTCCAGACGAGGTGACCGTCGTCGGTTTTTTCGCAGAGCTGCGTGAATTCGTTCAGTTCGCTGGAGAAATCGAGGCAGACGCCGTAGAAATCGTTTTCCTGTCCGCAGGGTTCGTGGCAGCTCGCGCCGAGATCGTCGGATGTCGATGCGCAGACGCGTGCGCCGCAGTTTGTGATGCCGATACGATATTCGTCGGAACCGATTTCAGATGTGCACGAAATGATGCGATTGTTGTCGCAGTGCTGGAAATCCTTGCTCCAGGTGCACAGATCGCCGAGTTTGTAAGTTCCGGCGGTATCGGCCGGGATGCAAGTGTTGTCGCCCACGCATGTTTCGTCCGCGGCGCAATGGCACGTGACGCACTGGCCAGCAACGCAGGTTTTGGAAGCGTCTTCACAGGGGTGCGTCGAATCGCAGGCAACAGGAATTGGGTCGGCGCACATTCCGTTTCGGCACATTTTGCCGTCGGCACATGTACGCGTAAGGCTGCATGAGTTTTCATCGACGCATTTTTTGTTGTCGCAGCCGTAGCCTTCGCCGCAGTCTTCGTCTTCGTAGCAGGTCATGGTTGCGACCGTGTAGCACTTGTTTTGAGCGCAGATTTTGCCGTCAGTACAAGGGTCTGCCGTCGAACACTCGCCATCGACACAGTCGCCGGCATCGGAACAGACCTGACCCGAAGGACAGCTTCCGTGCGAGCATCGTTCGACGCATTTGCCGGTATTGGGCGAGCAAATCTGGTCGTTGGCGCATGACGCGGAAGTGCAGTGTGTCACGCAGAGGCCGTCCGCGCCGCAGAACTGGCCGGCGGAACAGCTGTTTTCCGTGCACCGGGCAATGCAGTAGCCGTTCAGGCAGAGAAAGCCGCTTGCACAACTATTTTCTGTACATTTATCGATGCAAAGCCCTGAATTATCGCATATTTTTGTGTTTCCGCACGATTGTAGCGAGCATCGTTCGACGCATTTCGATGTCGCCAGGTCGCAAACTTTTGACGCGTCTGCGCAAGGAACAGAGGCCGAACAACCATCGGATGGCTGTGGATTGTCGACGCATGTGCCGGCCTGGCAGGATTTGCCGTCTGGGCAAGGCGTGGCTTCGGAACACTCTTCGATTAGCGAGGCATTGTTGGAAACGCAAATACCGCGGGCATTGCAGAACTGGCCGGGATCGCACGAATCCGGCGAGCACTTTTCGATGCAGATTTTGCTGACGCAAACGAGATCCGGGCAATCCGAATCGACGGTGCATGGCAATCCGACGTAATTGTCGGAAGACGAATTACAGGCGAGCAATAGTGAGGAAACGGCCATGAGGCTGAGAATCATCCGTGTATTATTCATGAGCAGATTCCTTTATCAGTCACATTTTCCGGAGAAATAGTCGCATGTCGCGCTGCATGTTTCGGAATCGACGGGGAAATAGGCGGCATGGCCTTCCGAGTTGATTTGGCAAACATAGCGGTCACTGTAATCGATGTCAGTGTCGTCGATGTCCCATCCGCAGATGAATTTTTCGGTGCCAACCGAGTCGCAGGCCTGGGCGCAGGAAACGTATTTCGAATTCGGGCGCTGGAGGCAGTAGAAGTCATCGCCATAGAATTTGCCCGTGGTCGGGGTGCTGTAATCGACGTAGCTCGTCTTGCAGTCCTGCACGAACACGAGTCCGGTTTCGTCGTCGCATTCGAGGATGATATTGCCTTCGCAGCGATCCTGGAATGCACCTGGCGAGCAGGATTGTCTGTCGTGTTCGAATGCGGAGGGCTTGCAGAAACCGAGATTGTCGGACGAACGAATGATGCAGGAGAGGCCATCGCCGCATTTTTGAACGTTTCCGTGGCCATCGTTGCACCTTATGCCGAGACCGAGGCCGCCGGCTGTCGCGCTGTCCACGCACTGGTTATAGGCGTTGCATTGTTTGCCTTCGGGACACAGTTTGTTTTTGGATTCGCACGACACGCGATTCTTTTCGCACGTGTTGAAGTCGGCAATGCAGCGGCTGTGGCTGCAATCGGCATCGTCGAAAGCCTGTTGTGAAGTCGAAATGCAGTTGTCGTAAGCCGTCTGACAGATGTTCTGGGGACGCGTGCATTTATCGAGTTTGGCCGTGCATTCCGATATTTTGGCATTCAGCGCGGTTCTGAGCGCGTTGCAGGTTTTGTCGGATTCGCAGTGGGCTGAGAGTTCGTCGAATTCTTCCTGGGCGGATGCGTCGCACTTCGTCTTGTCGGATTCGCAGGTGGCGTAATCGTTCGTACAATTGTTTCGCGTTTCCTGGCATTTGGCGAGCGCGGTGGCCAGCTGAGAGGACGCGCTATCGCAGTCGGTCAGGCATAGATTGTATTCTTTTTCGCAGTCGTCGCATTCGCGATAGTAGTAGCAGTCGTTATAGAGTTTTCCCGGTTCCACGCACTGATTGTCGGCGCTGCAAAGCAGATTGCCCGGGCACGGCGTGAGGGATGAGCAGTTTCCTTTGACGCAAAAGCCGGAATCGCCGCATACCTGGCCGTCTTCACACGAACTGGCCGTGCATCGGAGAACGCAGACACCAGTTTTGGCGTTGCAGATTTTGTCGCCGTCGCAGTCGGAATCCCGTTTGCACTTGTCGACGCATTTGTTATCGACACATGTTTTATAGCTGATATCGCAGGCATCGATGACGGAGCACTCGGCTTCGACACACAACCCCGTCGGCATGCAGGCATAGCCTTCGTCGCATGAACCGGCGGTACACGGAACCACACAAAGACCGGTGGTGTCGCAGAGTTTTCCCGATTCGCAGTCGGCACTGGAGGCGCATTTGGGGACGCATTTCATCGCATCGCGGTCGCAGGCTTTGGTCGGGTCGGGACAGACGTTGTCGATGCGCGAACATTCACCGGCGACACAGAAACCGTCTTCATCGCAGACGGTGCCGGAGGCACAGCTTCCTGCCGTACAGCGTTCGAGGCAAACGTGATTGGCTTCGTCGCAGACATACCCCTTTGCACAATCGTCGTACCACGAGCATTCGCCGGGAACGCAGATCCGTGTGCCGCGTTCGCAAACGAGGCCTTCGCCGCATATTCCGGCATAACAGGCATCGATACACATACCGGCGTCACAGACTCTGTTGGAACCGGTGCATTGTTCGGAAGACGTGCACCTGGCGACGCATTTGCTGTCCTGACAGACGTAATCCGGGGCGCAGTCGGCGCTTTGGGTGCATGAACCGGCATGATAATCAGGGTCGATTACGCATAGCCCGGCATCGCATTTTTTGCCGGCGGCGCATGGTTTTTGTTCCGAACACTCGATACATTGTCCAGAAACGCAGATCTTGTCACCGACACAGGGGTTTGAATCGGAACAGCCGGTTTCGTTCCGGATGTCATTTGGATCGAGGCAAATCCCATCGGTGGAACACCGTAAATTCGCGGGACAGGGATTATCTGCCCCGCATTTGTCGACGCAATAATGGTTGACACAGACTTGGCTGGAACTGTCACATGGTTCCGTGGCGGAACAGCGTTGCACGTTGAATCGATCGTTGCCGCTGTCACATGCACACATGACGACCGCGCTCAACGCGGCCAGAATTAGTGTTTGAGCGTATTTCATTGTTATCCCGTTGGCGGCGACGATTCACCGTGGATGTTATAAAGGCCTAAATATAGCAGTCATCGTAGCCTTTCTGGCCGTCGCATGTCTTGCCGTTGCCGCAGCTTTTATGCGCACCGCGCACGTAGACGAGCTTGTTGCCGACTTGCGTGCAGTTCATCTCGTAATAGGCATCCTCGCCATCGCACTCGATAGCTGAATCGCCTGGCTGGGCACAGTATGACAGGCATTCAGCCGTGCTGTCATGCTCGACGCAAGTCTTGTTATTGCTTTTGCCGTTGGTAATTTTGGGGCACAGTTTGGTCGAATACGTCTTGGGGGCACCCATGCCTGAGGCATCGCAAGTGACGAGGACTTCGCCGTCACACGAGATGGATTTTTCGCTGCAAGCTTCGCCTTCTTTGGCCATGGCTTCGAGAACGCAGAGTTCTTTCGCGTTGCAGGCGAGCCCTTTTGCGCATTTGCCGCCAACACATTTGGAGCCGAGGCCGGGCTGATCAACGGTGGAACATTTCAGATTCGCGTCACACATGCCGGTAGTGCAGTCGAGAGAGGACGTGCATTCGATTTTTCCGTCCGAAACGTCGGGATTCTCAGCGCAGACATTTTTGGTGCTGTCGCAGTATCCGGAATGGCATTCGCTGCCGTTGGTGCAAGGTTTTCCGAGGGCAAGTCCGGTAATGCATTTGCCCGATTTATAGCCATCCGGAACTTCGCAGCTGTTGCTGACGCACTGCTTGTCGTCCCAACAGGATTCGTCAATGCCTTTGGGTTTGAAGCAATAATCGGAGAAACATACGCCGGTATAGCATTCCTTGTCTTCCTTGCATTCTTCGCCTTCTTCTTTTTTCTTTTCTACGACGGGCTGTTCGTAGCATTTGCCGGTAGACGTGTCGCAGAAATCGGTGCCGCACTCCGTGGTGGCCGTTTTGACGTAGAGTTTGTCGTCGCCAATGGCTTTGCAAGTATAGGTAAAGCTCGTCGTGAGGCTGTCTCCGTCTTCGCCGGAGTTTTCGTCACAAAGATATTTGTTGGTATCGGGTTCGTCGCATTTTTCGTAGCAGGCGGTTTCGTTGTCATTCGTGGCGCAGACTTTGTTGCCGCATTTTTTCTCGATCCAGACGAGCGAGCCATCGTCTTCATTGCCTTCCCAGGCGCTGGCAATGTCTTTGCCGCAGCTGACGAGAACGTTGTCGACGCAGACCGATTTGGCTTCGGTGCAGCTTTTGCCAATCGAGATACACGTCGATTTGTCGATGCAATAACCGTCACAATTGTCTTTGGTGCAGTCTTCAGACGTCGTGCTAATGCATTCGCATTTGTCGGCATCGAGGGTTTTATTCTGAGA
>JAZODZ010000095.1:0-5240 GCA_045597285.1 Myxococcota bacterium | reverse complement strand
GACGACAATGCTCGTCCTCAGATTGCGACCACCGTTGAACATTTTGAACAATACAATACGGTTTATCTTGGTTACCCCATCTGGTGGGGCGATATGCCCATGATCGTTTATACCTTTATTGAAAGGCAGAATTTTGACGGTAAAACCGTGATTCCGTTTGTGACACACGAGGGAAGCGGTCTTTCGGGGACGCCGCAAAAACTGCGCAAAGCATTGCCCAAAGCCACCGTTACGGATGGTATTGCCATTACCGGTTCAACGGCACAAAATAAGCCGGATGAAGTCACAAAGAAAGTCAGCGAGCTGATCAAACAAGCACCGAAGGATTGACTGAACATGCCAGCAGAAGCGCAAATCCGGAATGTCTATATTCAAATGTACGAAGCCATGGTTGCCAAAGACAGAAAAACATTGGAATTTCTGCACGATGACGACTTCGTACTCACGCACATGACGGGAACGCGGCAAAGTAAACAGGAATATATTAATGCCATTATGGATGGGACGCTGAACTATTATTCTGCAACACACGAGGATATGGCCATCACCGTAACGGGTAATAAAACCATTATGGAGGGACATTCTATCGTCAATGCCGCCGTTTACGGCGGCGGTAAACACACCTGGCATCTCAGTCTCAGAATGGAATTTATACAACGCAATGGACTATGGAAGATATCCAGTTCCAGAGCATCAACTTATTAAAGGGGTATTATTATGGCTAAGAATCTCGTTATTTATTACTCGCGCCGTGGCCAGAATTATTTTGGCGGCGATATCAGGGACATTGCCAAAGGCAATACCGAATACTGCGTTGAATTTATACAAAAAGCGATTGGCGCCGATATCTTTGAGGTCGAAACCGTCAAGGAATATTCCAAAGATTACATGACCTGCACCGAAGAAGCCAAAGCCGAAATCAAGAGCAAAGTTCGCCCGGAACTCAAGAAGTATTTAGAATCCGTCGCGGATTACGACAATATCTTTGTATGCGGACCATGCTGGTGGGGCACATATCCGTGCGCAGAATTGGGATTGCTCGAAAAATTGGATTGGACCGGTAAAAACGTCTTTGGACTGATGACACACGAAGGCAGCGGACTCGGACGTTCCGAGCGCGATTTAAAAGACATTTGCAAAGGCGCAAATGTCGGTCGCTGCATTGCAATCTCGGGAAGCCACGCCAGTAACAGCGAGCATGAAGTCGCCGATTGGGCAAAGAAATGCGTGGGTTAATTAAAGGAATAAACGTATGACAAAACCAGAAGAATTTCGCGTCGATGTTCGTCAAACGACGCCCGAAGAATTTGAAAAAGGCAAAAAACAAGCTCAGCTCGTCTTTGAGCTAAATCACACAATGCCTTATACCGACCGATACAACGAGATTGTGCAGGAACTGTTTAAAGGCAATATCGGCAACAATGTTATGGTGAATGCGCCTTTGACGTGTGTTTGTGCGGACATGGTCAAAATCGGTGATAATGTTGTTATTATGAATAACTGCCTGATGATGTCCCGCGGCGGCATTACCATTGACGATGGTGCGATGATTGCCGCCAATGTACAATTGATATCGAACAATCACGATCTGCACGATCGAGCGATTTTGACCTGCAAACCGGTTCACATCGGCCGCAATGCATGGATTGGTGCGGGTGCGACGATTTTACCTGGCGTCACGGTTGGCGAAAATGCCGTCGTTGGGGCAGGTTCTGTCGTCACCAAAGATGTCGCGCCCAATACGATTGTTGCCGGGAATCCCGCACGGTTTATTAAAAACGTCGAATAATTGAGTATTGGTCTATATTTGCTCGCCTATTGCCTCACGGCAATACGGCTTGCATGGGCAGGCTATCGGCTGCGCCGATACGCCGCCCAACCGCCGCTATCCCTATGGGATACACGGCGGTTTATATTTTTGTATAAACCAAACGAGTGTTTAATTGCATAAGCCATAGATATTACCGTCAAAAGAAGCCCGTAGGGCTTCAAGGTTTGTAGCCCCCGGTTGGAGCCGAAGGCGACTACCGGGGGATCAATGGAATCCCAAAGAATCGAACCCCGTAGGGGTTCCACAAATGATTTCTTACTTTTGCAATTAAACACTAAACGTTTAAAATTCAATGACGTGTTTATAACAATCCTCAGGCCTTAAGATTCTGTGTTCCAATGGACCAGACCTGCGTTTTCCTTGCATTGACAGGCTTATTTTGTGCCAATGCCCCTGAACCGGTACAAATTTGGCACAACCATTTATGGTATTTATTCATCCCGATTTAAATATTCCTTAATCCCTTCTATCGCTTGTCTGGCATCATTTAAGCCCATTTCATAGAGTGCTCCGAGCTTTTCCATGTCGGTTTCGAGCCGTCCGACAGTAACCGTCTGGGATGGCGCAATCACAAAAATGCGGCCTTCTTTTTCAAGCTGGTTCATGCGTTCACAATCGTCGTTGTAATGTTGATTGCTGTTCGAAAGCTGTTCTGCAAGTTCAGGATATTTTTTATAGAATAATTTAGGAATATGTGTGGATGCGAATCCAATCTTCTTACGATAATCCCTGGGTCTTGTGCGAATAACGACGATCTTTTTATATCCCTGATCCAGTGCCCACTGGTAGGGAACTTTTGTGCAACAGCCGCCATCCAAATAATGCTGGCCATCGATTTCTACCATTTTTGAAACAAACGGCATCGAAGCTGATGCACTGATCGCGCGATAGATATATTTTATATCCGTACCTTTTTCATTCTTTTCAAAAATAGCCAGTTTACCGGTTTCACAATGAGCAGCACCGACAAAAAATCGTCGTTCGGGATTAAAAAAGGCTTTTTCATCCAACGGTTCAGCGGCGCTCAATGGGCCAAACAGATAATCAAAACCGATGACACTCCCCGTTTTCCGCCATGGCTTCAATCCAACATAATTTTTATCCAGTCTCGAGCCGAGATTGATTCTGCCCGTTCGTCCGATTTGCCCGGATAAATACGATATGCCGTTCAGTGCACCAGCCGAGATGCCGATGGTACTTTCAAAATTCAGATCGGCCTCCATCAGAGCATCGCATGCGCCTTCGCCATAAACGCCGCGAAATGCACCGCCTTCAAGCACGAGACATCCCTGAACGATCTTGTCTGAAGCATGCCCTGTCGGTAATGAATCAATCTTTGAATATTTTTTCATGTCATGCAACAAATATAAAACTGTAATCGTTTTATATAAAGAAATTCTCTATATTCAGCACTTGATTTATAGTCCAAAATATACGAATCCCTCGCAAATAGTAGTGGAAGCATGGGGGAAGCCCCCAATGCTATCCAACAACCATTATACTTTTTATGAGAGAAAATGCAACAGGAACAAAAAGGTTCTCTGAACATAAAAAAGTCATGGGCAATCCTGCGATTTGCCCATGATTCTCTTCATACATTGTTCGATGTAGTTTATCCTTTTTTCATCAAATCACCGCCGGCATTCCAGGCCTGACCTACCTTTTCGCCTGCGACATAATATCCGTGCTGGAACTGGTCGAAAATCAGTGCATTCAATTTGGTAGGATCGACTTTGCCATTATCTGATAATACATTTTCGTCAGCACAAACATTGACGATTTTGCCAATGACGGCAAAGAGATGATCGGTTTGTACGATTTCGGCGAGTTCACATTCCATAGCAATTGGGAATTCGTCGATGATCGGGGCATTGACGAATGTACTTTTGGTGGCGTGCATACCGGTGCGTTCGAATTTATCATTGATTTTATTACCGCTGGCGATGCCAAAGAAATCGGCTTCGGCCATGTGTGCTTTGTCGGCCAGGCTCACGGTAAATGCTTTGACTTTGCGGATGTTTTGGGTCGTTTTGTGATCATCGTCGATAATCAGTGCGATTTTGTCCATATCGCAAATCGTGCCCCATGCTGCGTTCATGACATTGACTTTGCCGTTTTCGTCATAAGCGGCAACCATCAATACGGGCATGGGAAACAGTGCTGGAAGTGAACCGAGTGACTTTTTCATGCTTTTTCTCCTTTTGTTTAAAGCATCAAATATTGGGAAGATATGGAGCGTTGCGGGGTGTCCCCGCATGGGGGTAGCCGCGTATTGAGCTGCAGAGACGTGCGGTCTGCACGTCTCTCAGCGAAATAGCGGCGCAGGGGGACACTCACTCTTTATGGGTTGACAACCCCCAGTAAAATAGCCAAGCTTAAGGCATAGCGTGATTATCAAAAAAAAATCAATCTTTTTTGACCAAAAAAAATTAAATTTTTGCTAATGCAAAAAGTCTAGTATTTATGCGGGTTTGCGGCGATTTTAAGGACAAAAAAACGGTGCCGCCCGCGTATCGCGATAGCGGGCGGCGCGCGTATCGGCAACGCCGATAGCCGCACCCATAGTAGGCACATGCGTGACACGTGCCTCAAAGCGTATCGGCCGCAGGCAGATAGCCGCGCCCACAAAAAATCCTCGCCATTTATGTTTGGGCAAGCTATGGTAATTGTCGATGAGTTCGTCGGTTGTTATCGGATGAACATGTGAGTGGAGAATGTTATGGGTGCAAGGATTATTCGGGTTACGACATCGGATTTTGGGAATATACGCCGAGACAATGCGATTTACGTAGATAAAACGCCTTTGATTTATGAGATGGTGCATGATGAACGTGCGATTTTCCTGTCGAGGCCGCGTCGATTCGGAAAGTCGTTGCTCGTGTCGGTGTTACAGGCGTATTTTGAGGGCAGGCGAGAGCTTTTTGATGGGCTTGCGATGGCGGAACTGGAGCAGGAGTGGGTGAAGTATCCAGTATTTAAGTTTGATCTGAGCCCGATCCATTACGATAGGCCGGAACAGCTTGCAGATGTATTGGACACGTGTCTGACGCCGTATGAGGATGTTTATGGGCGTGCGAAAAGCAATGATACCGGCCTTCGTTTGCACAACCTGATACGGCGAGCGTGCGATAAGACGGGGCAGCAGGCCGTTGTTCTTGTCGATGAATATGATGCGCCATTGCTCGACGTGATGCGCGAGGAATCATTTGAACCATTGCTCGACATGCTCCAGGGGTTTTATAAAGTATTAAAGGAATCGACGGGGTACCTGCGGTTTGTATTTTTGACTGGAATTACGAAATTCAGCCAATTGAGTATATTCAGTGCCCTGAGCAATCTGACGGATATCACGATGAAAGATGCCTATTCGTCGATTTGTGGCATTACGAAAGATGAACTCGTGACGACG
>JAZODZ010000094.1:0-1576 GCA_045597285.1 Myxococcota bacterium | reverse complement strand
GACACTCATTTTTTACGCGGCTTGAACGCGGAAAGGGGGTGGTGTGCCAGGCCGCACGTTTGTTGGGCTAGGCGGCGGCTGGCGGGCGGGAATGGGAGAGAGAGGAAACCCTGTTTCCTGGAAGAACTATATCCGGATTTTGCCTATAGTCAGGGGCGCTGTTCAGGCCGGGCGTATGCGCAGATGAAATATGTTTCCGGAGTTTTGCGATGACCTGCGCATAGCCCGGCCGGTCTGCCGTATGCGCAAGCATAGGCAGACCACGCCTGCCGTATGCGCAAGCATAGGCAGGCCCCCGAAAAAAGTTAATTCAGTGCCTCTTTAGAAGCGTTCATGATGTAAAGCGCAAGGTTGCGCAAGACTGGATGAAGTTCGGGCATTTCGTTCAAAACGGGGAGTTTTGTCGTCGGGAGCGTAAGTGCACAGCGATAGGCATGGCTGACTTTGAGCGCGGGATTCGCGGCAAGGGCAAATCGAATCTCGCTTCGCGATGTCCATTGCGAAACCAGAATGGGTTCGAGCAGCTCGTTCATCGTGGGTCGGCGAGATGCCATAAACATGATGTCACGTTCCTGGACTGCGGGATTTGAGCAGAGAATTTCGATGACTTGCGGCCAAGGAGAATAAAGCAACGCCTCGTGGTGGGATCGCAGGTGCATCCGCGCCATCGCCTTTTGCACGCCGAGAGGCTGGCTGATGAGCGTCTGCGCATTCTGCGCCTCGGTCTCGGGAAGACCCTTTCGCGAAGCGTCATAATCCGTGAAATAATGCTTTGTCAGATGCAGGACGGTCTCGTTGGGGTAATGGCATTCGAAGAAATCGGGCAGTTTTGCCTGAAACCGCGGATCCTGCATGAGTTTGGCAAATGCCCGCACACAGATGATGAGATACCTCGAAGCCTCCGTAGCACGGTTGACGATGCTTTCTTCGATATGTTCCGCGATTTCGTTGAAAGCAATCTGTTCCGGTGCATTCAGCATTAAAGATATAATCTTTGCTTCAATAATTTTGGGGTCTTCGACGGTCATATTTTAATCGTCATCATCGAAATCGTCGTCTTTTGACGGATTGCTCTTCAGATTGAGTTTGCGGACGATGTATTCGACCGATTTGCGGTGCATGTCGGAGAGCCTTGCGGCCTTGGAAATGTTGCCGTTTGTCGATTCGAGAAGCTTTTTCCAGTACTTGAGCTCGAACTGTTCGACGATGTTCTGCTTGGCTTCCTTGAACGGCGTCTGCTGCTGCAAAACGAGCTCGACGTATGAATCGGAATCATTCGATGAATCGGATTTGTCGAGAGCTTCCGGCTTGACATTGAGGAATTTTGTTTCGAGGCGGTTGTCGTTCGAGAGCAGGCAGGCGCGTTCGATGAAATTCCTGAGTTCACGGACATTTCCGGGCCAGTTGTATGCCCGAAGTTTCTGCATGGTCGAAAACGTCACGTTGGGGGCGGGACGGTTAAATTTCTTCGACGCGTCGTCGAGGAAATGCTCGACGAGAAGCGGAAGGTCTTCTTTCCTTTTGCGCAGTGGCGGGAGATCGATTTTGATGACGGCGAGCCTGTAATAGAGGTCTT
>JAZODZ010000093.1:0-24036 GCA_045597285.1 Myxococcota bacterium | reverse complement strand
CTGGTGTCGACCCAGATATGCAGTAGGGGCCTGCTCGCAGTCCTCGGAAACGTCCGGGTGATCCAACATGTCCACGTATGCGTTCAGCAAAAGATCTTCGTCAACACCTGCGCGCATGAATTCGCCCTTCATGCACTGATTTACTTCTCGCTGAGTACAACGGATGAGATAGTCGACTCCTCTGCAGGCGATGGGGAGATCGTCAATGTTCAAGTCCGGAAAGAGTTCTTCTAAAAGCTTTTTGCGTTCCAAAAGCAACTCTGCCAGAAATTTGGGGACCGGCAAAAGGCGGAAGGCATTGTTGGTTTTTCCGCCTCCGACGGTTTCCCTGGAGTCTTTTTTGCTGACATCGTACCGGACAAGGGCCCAGTATCCAGGAGTGATATCACAAAAATGTTTCCAGGAAAAAGCGGTATGGCGTATTTGTTTGTACCAAGCCATCAAGCACACGGAATTCTTATGGAAATGATTGGTAATGAGAAAACCATAGAATTTGGATTAGAACAAATGCACGAAGATGAACAACATGGATTGTTGTAACAAGTTATAAAGTATCCTCGCCCGTGTATCGCAGATAGCGGGCGCAAGCGAGCCGTAGGCGCGTGTCGTGACACGCGCCAAGGCGAGCACAAAGGCCGTATGCGCGCAGCGCATAGGCCGACAGGCGAGGCGTATCGGGCAAAGCCCGATAGCCTGGCCGCCCGGCGAGTATGGCCGCAGGCCATAGCGCGGGGCACGCGAGCAGGAGATGTTGGGAGATGCAAGAGGGAACGTATGTTTTAGAGGGCCGCTTCAGTGCGTTGAAACAAGTTAAACCGTTGGATGATACGGCCATTTGGTGTATGCTGGGGCTGGGAATGTCCACTGGTCATTGAAAACAGGCTGAGGGAGTTATCATGGCAATCGTAAGCAATCAGACAAAAGACATCGTGCAGCAAGAAATGCTTGCCGAGATACGTACTGTCATGAACGATGCTCGAAGCCATCTGGCCAGGCAGGTCAATCAGACACTGCTCGCCGCTTATTGGAACATCGGACGAGTGATTGTCGAGCACGAGCAAAATCAAAATGTGCGGGCAGAATACGGGAAAGAAGTGTTGAAGCAGGTTTCGAGAACCCTGACTAAAGAGTTTGGCAAGGGGTTTTCCAGGTCTACCCTTCAAAATATGCGACTGCTTTACTTGGCTTATCCAAAATGCCAGACACTGTCTGTTAAATTGAGCTGGTCGCATTATTGCGAGCTTCTCGTCATTTCGGATGAGAAGCGACGCGGGGTTTACGAGAAGGAATGTGAGCGTTCAAACTGGTCTGTTCGAGAGCTGAAGCGGCAGATATCGACCTCGTAGTTTGAACGCCTGCTGCTATCAGATGGCGATGCCAACAAAGAAAAAGTCTATGCGCTGGCGACGCAAGGACAGGAAATCGCCAAACCGGAAGATATTATTAAAGATCCCTATGTTTTTGAGTTTCTCGGTTTACCTGATCAACAGCCGGTGATGGAAAGTGAATTGGGAACAAAAAAGCTCTTTGACAGCGGATACATCCGAGAAGTAAATCATCACGTCAAAGTGTGTTTCTTGGGGCTTAGAATTGGTAAACTTCTGAGTGTACAGAAAAAATATACGATCTGCTGGACTTGCATATCCCCACATCGTAATGTTTATCTTGAGAATCCAGGTTTAATGATTAGTTCTTTCGCCCCGTCGGGGCTAATAGTGGTAGAAAATGTCATTACCCGGGGCTTCGCTATGCCCCGGGCTGAATTCTTTCGCCCTTTCAGGGCTTCATCAAACACTTCTCATTCAAATCAAGCAGACTCATAGACAAAACCAACGGTAAACAGCCGGCTATTCATCGATCACGATCGATTCGAGTACGGCCTCGGATTTTGTGAGTTTTTGGATTATCTCGATGGGGCCGCACTGCCCGAAAACTGAGTACATTCCTTTGAAAATCGGCATATCGCAGGCGAGTAGAATGAATTGCGTCGACGCCATACCGGGATGTGGTTGAACCATGGCAATGGCACCCGCAACGGGGCCATGACTTGTGCATTGTTCGTCCGTGAGCACAAAATCGGTGCCTTCGGCGCGAAGGCCGCTCATCACGTATGCATTCTTGCTCCTGCCTGCAAATTTTAAATCGTGATAATATGGATCGGAATGATGTGTTCCCGTGCTGTCCGTCCATGTCGGTTTGCCCTTTGCCAGCGACATGAAATTTAGCACAGTCAGCGGGTGTGTGCCCGCAAATATCTCGCAAGAAACACTTCCCAACGACGTATTCAGTTCTGCGTGAATCGTCTTGTCTTCTGGGAAAGCGGCGATTTTATAGATATGCTCGGGTTTTGCTGTCTCTTCTTCGACTGTTTCCGTCGTCCCTTCTTCATCATTTGTTCCAGAATTGTCCGCAGCACTTGTTCCAGTATCATCCGCGTCTTTTGGGGGATCATCCGCAAACACCGGCATGGCAACAAAACAAAGGGTAAAACCAAGTAATAAATGCAATTTTTTTACGAATATATCTTTGCCGTCCATGACAAAAGTTGTACAGGCACAAGCCTGCAGGGCATCTTATTATCAGATAATCGAACTCGCGCAAATTATTGATAATGTCAGACGTGAAACCAATTACAATGTCTCTTCCGAATGCCGACTGTCGTGTATTGCAATTAAACGATTCAAGGAAACCTATGACGGGCTTAACTGTTACTGCTTATTTGATATTTTTCTAAAAGATGCTTGACAACTCGCTGTCAGGCGAGCGAAATCAATATGCCATGAAGAATTGGGATGATGTTGTCTCAATTCCATCTTAATGCAGATAATGACTGCAAAGGAGATTATCATGAGCGCACATATTCCTAAGGGTGGAAAAATTGTTCCATTAAACATTGTGATGACCTATCCCGTTAGATGGAACAGTTATAGTGTTTTGAGAGATTTTGTACAGAATTTCTATGATTCTGTTGATACAAATCGCTGGCATGAGTTATTTCAATACAATTACGATTTCGACAAACAAACGCTTACCATGGGTGTTGATAACGTGGTGTTTAGTTATGAATGGTTACTTCACATCGGTGCTTCCACGAAAACTGCTGATTCTGGCAAATATGCGGGGTATTTTGGTGAGGGTTTTAAAATTGCATCTCTTTGTGCAATCAGAGATTTTAGGTGGTATGTTGAAATGTATTCTGGTGAATGGAAGTTGGATGTTATCACACAAGAGCAAATAATAGATCATCAGCCTGTAAAAGTGCTAGCTTATCGTCTTAGTCAACATGAAGATATTGGCGGCAGTAAACTTATATTATACTGTATTTCTAATTCTATATACCAGGTGTTTGAAACAGTAATGGATAGTTTTTATTATCCTAAAAATCCTATGTTTGGTAAAAAAATATGGGAAAGTGAAAAAGGTGCAATCTATGAGAGAAGTAAAGTTCCGATTAATAAAAATCTTCCATTTGTCAGTGAATATGGACGAAAAGGTGCAGTTTTTTGTGGCTATCAAATGCTTGGCACATGTCCATTTGATTTTGTAATTTGCCTGCATCATTATACAAAAGAAGATCGCGAAAGAAAAGGACTATATTCTTTTGATGTTATCGATGTCGTAAGGGACATAGCGCATTATACAGATTATGATGGCGCATACTTTTTACTGACTCACATGCGTCGATACTGGAATTCTTATGATAAAAGGAAATATGATATTCATAGCTGGAGTTCTACTATTGATGCATTAATTTATCGAATTAGCTATTCGACGAAACATATAAATTTAATTCATGCGGAATATCCGAATTTATTGTGTGTAAAACAAACTCGGACAATTCACGATCAAAATCGGCGTGCACAGGCGAAGTCATGGCTTGAATCTCAGAATAATAAATATACTCTTGTTAAAGATACTTTTATGAAATTGAATTATCCTACTTTGGAAGAAGTGTGTGAGAAGAATGGAGGGTTTGTTATTGACGATAATGTTGTCGATCCAAATGAAATTGAATGTTTTAAAATTTTAGAGATGATTACTCAAAAAATATACTATGAGTTTATTCCTTTGTCAGAATTGCCTGAACGTAAATTGATAACGAATGAAAGGGCAAGTTATCATGGCATGGCTCTTACTTTTAGAAAACGCCATCATATTATCAATAAGTGCAATTTAGTTATCCGTTATGATATAGGAAAAATATATCTAAAAAAATCAATATTTCGGATGAATGGGTATTATGACGCACTTGCGACTTATGTTCATGAATTGTGTCACTGTTTTGGAAGCGACTCTTCACACTCTTTTAGCTTAGGTCTAACATTTGCCATGGAAATCCTTCTAAATCATCAATCAGAGGTAGAATTAGGAAAGCGACAATGGGAAATGATTTTTGATGAATGATAGGTCAACTGGCTGTCGGTGTCGTTTTTTGCCTTCCTTATGTCCTCGCCTACTGCGATATGCCTAAGGAAGGGACATTTTATCACAATCATTATGCTTTTGTATTGAGCCCCTATGGGGATCTGCTAGGTTGATTTCCCGATCCCCTGGTAGGCGCTTACGCGCCAACCGGGGGCTACTAAACGTGAAGCCCTACGGGCTTCTATTATTTGCACCATTGATAGCATTTGTCCCTTCCTCAGGCCATGCGGTCCGGGTTACCCTGTTGTTGAATGGTAACAATTACCAGTATCGGAGCTGCTATGAGCGAGCACGTTTATTCCCTGGTAGGCGCTACGAGCTTCGTCGTCTCACGACTTTGCGTGCGCCGTGCGATAGAGGGGGAGAGCAATTTGCTGCTTTTTGCTGCGACGTCGGTGGGCGTGTTTGCGGAAAGCTAACCATTTGCAAATCAACACTCGGCGAAAATCCATGTTGAAATTGCTTTGTGTTTGATTTACTCAGTGTATTGAGTAAAGTTACTCAATGCACTGAGTAAAATTACTCAATACACTGAGTAACGTATCTAAGTGTTTGAATTAAATGATTTTTTTTGCGAGCGGACTTATGTTTCATCGTTTTACTTACCATACACTCATTTCACGGCTTCGCGAACCTCGCCATTTTATTCAGGTGCTAACCGGCCCACGTCAGGTCGGAAAAACGACAGTGATAAGACAGGTGCTCGATGAAATTGAGATTCCTGGCAGACTATTTAATGCTGATGCCGTATTGACTAACCAGCGCACATGGATTCATGAATGCTGGGAGCAGGTACGCCTGTTGATGCGTGTGAAAGGTTGTTTGGAGTTTATAATTGTTTTTGACGAGATTCAAAAAATACCGAATTGGAGTGAATTCGTAAAAAAAGAATGGGATGATGATACATTCAGCGGATATAATATTAAAGCAGTGTTACTTGGTTCATCGCGTGTAATGCTGGAAAAAGGATTGGCAGATTCGATGGCAGGTCGGTTTGAAGAAATACGCATGGGGCATTGGACATATCCCGAAATGCGTGACGCATTTGGACTGACACTCGAACAATATATATATTACGGTGGTTATCCTGGCAGTGTCGTTTTATTACGAGATGAGCAACGATGGAAAGACTATATTCGCTCATCTATTATTGAGACTGCCATTCAACGTGACATTCTTATGCAGACTCCCATAAGCAAGCCAGCTTTGCTTCGTCAGACATTCGAGCTTGGTGTTGCATATTCCGGTAAACTATTATCACTTACCAAGATGCTTGGTACATTACAGGATGCCGGAAATACAGTCACATTGTCAGGGTATTTAAATCTTTTGCAAGACTGCTGCATGCTTACGGGACTGCAAAAGTTTTCGGTTGATATGGCAAGAAAACGATCTAGTATTCCAAAATATCAGGTTTACAATAATGCATTATTATCTGTTTATTTGGATGATACTCTTGAACACATCATTGCTGACCGTGAACACTGGGGACAAGTGTTTGAATCGGCGATAGGGGCACACATCGTAAACCATGCTTTTATATCGCGATATGAAGTGTACTATTGGCGAGAAAAACAGGATGAAGTAGACTTTATCATCAGGCGGAATCGAAACCTGATTGCAATTGAAGTAAAAAGCAATCTGGAATCAAATCCGAAAGGCCTGGCCAAATTTAATGATATATTTCATCCAGCGAAATCCATCATTGTCGGTGAGAATGGGATTAAAGCAGAAGAGTTTCTATCAATGAATCCGGCGGAGTTATTGTAATTTTCATATATATTGAACTGGCTTCTGTTGCATAAAATATAAGTATTGCCGCGCGTATGAAATAGCGCGGCAGGCACGCCGTATGTCAATAGGCGTGCCGAAAAAATAAATATTACTTTAGTTCATCGCGATCTGGAACACGTTCATCGATTTTTACACGACAAACCGTATTTCTAAAGGATTCATACTCATCCGGATCCCTTCTTTTGGCTGCTTCATTCGTGATGCTACTGCTTATCCACACCATGAATACATCGCCAAATGCGGCGTCATCGATGACTTTTCGCCAATGCTCGGACAAATCGGAACGATGATATACATGGCCTCTGTGGCGACGTTTGACGATATCGGCCGGACGGTTCGCTTTTTTATTGTCATATTCAGCCTGATAGGCATCATAATCGGGCTTTAACAGGCAGCGATTCGGTTGCCAGTCGTCACGATACTCTGGGAACTTCTCATCTTCAAAATCGACGAGGTCGCACCAAAGCTCCAGACCTGATGTCAGTCTGAACGTCGTCGTAACGCCCTGCGACCACCCGAACGTCGTCAGATCCGATGTGGCAATGAGCTCCCCGGTCGTCTCATTCCAGCAGTTCATCGAGATTTCAAATGGATTTGATTTATAAGGGCCTTCGACAATTGGCTTGGCTTTCGGCGGACGATAAAGCAACTTCTTGTAGACGCCATAAGCCGGTCGTGTCACGCCCGGTTCGGAAGGTTCGAACATTTCCGGCGTTTCATATTGCGGATATCGATCGATGATCCGAATATCATAGACGGCATCTTTGGGATCCCAGCTGTTGAGATGCCATGCACGTGCACGCTCGCCAACGCCCATATCGAGGAACAGGTCATAATATTTGGCCAGCACCCTTTTATTCACCTGAACGAGCAGGTCATAGCTCGTATCAAATTGCAGTCCCTGCTCGCCTTTATCTTTCCAGCGAATAATTTGTACATGAACCATCTGATCTTTTTGCAGGCGCTCATTTTTGACGCGCTTCGTGATGATCCACGGCTTGGCATTGTCTTCAGGCTTCTGCGGCCCCGTGGCAAGAAGTTCGCCGGGTTTTGGCGTCTGAAACCCCAAAAGTTCGACTTCCCAGACGCGGAGATAGGACTCGCCCCACACGCGCACCTTGTCTCCCACGACCATCTGGCGCACGATATCTTTGATCAGTGGTTGCGCTGTTTTTAATATGACCTGAGTCTCGTCCTCGTTGACGAGCTGGTTGGATAAATCAAAAACGCGCAACCGTATATCTGCCACCGAATCCAGCACAGGCTTGTCCGCGTCGTCACCACGTTTCATATAGAGATAAGCATGACCACCGGGCGAAATCAGGGCATTCTCGGAAAGCAGCTCCATGACAGCTCGCGATGGTTTATAATCACCGTCCCCGATATATCCTGGAGCGACCACCTTAACTGTATGACTGCATGACAGACAACATATAGCCGCGAATAATAATATAAGAATGTGCCGCAGAGCCATCTGTTCCTTCCTTTCACATCGACATTGAGCAATCGCCGAGTACTCAATTACGCCTGCGGCGCATACGGCATGAAATGCGTGCAGATCGCACGCATCTTGTCGTATGCTTAAATGTCGTCTTCTTCGTCTTCGAGGTCGTCAAAATCGTCTTCTTCGTCATCGAGATCGAAGATTTCCTCGCCGAGATCTCTTAGGAGTTCTTTTGCCATCAGGCGAAGTTCGGCGTTTTTGCCATCCTTGTGGAATGCCTGGAGCGCGGCAATTGTTTCGCGGTCGGGTGTTTCGTCGGCCAGCAAATATTTGCGAAGCAGGCGGAGGGCAAAGAGGCGGGTCATCAGGCCGAACTGACCGAAAGAAACCGGATTGGTGAGCAGGTCGACGAGAAGCGGACGTACGGGATGGTTGTCGTATGCGAATTTGGTGCGGAGAAGGCACTGCAGCGTTTCGGAGATACACGCAACTGACTGCGTTCTGTCGAGCCCCTTGAGAATCTCGTCAACCGTCTGTTTATTCGGGTTAAGAGCAAGGAATTTATGGATGAAGCCGACGCATTTCCGTGGTGTTTTATAGAAAGCATGGATGATGCCGTCGACTTTTTCCTGATGCTCCATGACGATATTGAAAAAGTATTTTTTGACTTCATCGGACTCGCCGTGCTGGAAAGCATCTACGATTGCCAGCGAGGCTTTGTCCACATCGGGCTCAAGCGTCAGGTATGTGTCGATTGCGGCGGATGCGAGTGACATGGAAGTGGATTTGAGCCATACGCGTGCTCTCTCGATGTTCGTATCACTGGCGCGACCGGCGTATTTCATAAGATTCAGTGCGTTGATGATGACGGTTTCGGAGGCATCGGCGAGCAAGTTTCCGATCATCTCGTCAGTGAACTCGGGAATGAGCGGCAAAAGTTCTTCTTTTGAAAGCACTTTTTCGTAGATGAGTTTTTTGTCCGTCACCGGCTGTGCGAATTGATTGTCCTCGTTTGGCTGGACCCATTTGGGGGGCTCTTCAAATTCCGGAGCTAAATAGACTTTGAGCGTCTGCTGAATCTCTTCTGTCTGGGTAGGATCCTTGTGCTTGCGGAGTATGTCGGCGATGCGGTTCTTTACGAGATCGGAAGAACGGCAGCTGCTCAGTGCTTTGAGGAGTGAGCGTGTATATCTCTGTGGACACTGTGAAATCGCTTCGCGGACGGCTTCAAACACGCCGGGCTGGATGCTTTCGATGGCGTGCATGACGGGATCGACGGCATCATTATCATAATTCCGCAGCACATCGAGAATTTCCTGGCGAAGGGCGTCGGAAGCGCCGTTCATGGCGGCGAGTATCTGCGGAATCACGAGTTCCGGATATGGGGTGTGCTTGGCGAGCAGTCGCATCAAGGCGATATTGACCGCATCATTTTTGTCTTTGAGCAGAATCAGCGCCACAGACAGGTCATTGATTTCGAGCGTGTCGCAATTCTGGAAATAACGGATAAGGGCAAACCGAATGATCGGTGACGGATCGTACAGAAGGCGGCTGATCGTGTTTTTGTCGAGGATAGCGCAGATCCGCGTCAGGGCATTTTGGAGAACGGGAATGTCCGATTTGCGTTGATCAACGGCAGAAATGATCACGGAAGAGAAACGTTCGGCAAACTGCGACAGGTGAGCATTTTTCTTTGGCTCAAGTGCCATCAAATCTTCCAGCAGAGTATTGACTTGAACAATGCTGTTCTTGAAACTCTGGATGATGTACCGCGAAACGGACTCGAACAGGGAATCGTTGTCGGTGAGGATGAGGGCGACTGCTTCATCATACCACAAATCCAGTATGCGCAGTATTTCGATAAGATTCTGTGTCAGGACAGTCTCACCACTCGTCAGAAGTTCAGGAACATTGAGATTTTGCGCTGAGAACAGCTGTGCTTCCTGATAAATTTCGGAAAGTGACAGGATTTTTGCGCGAAGCCTGGACAGAACCATCGTGTCGACAAACTCACCGTCCAGGCTAATTTCGCCGGTCGTTTTGAGGTCTGAAGCGTCGCTAGGATTGTCATTGGCCGAATCGTCCGCATCGGAGTCAGATGACGTAGCCGTGTCGGCTGCGTCGGGGAGGCCATCGGCAGCGGCCTGTTCATTTTCGGGATTATTGGATTCAGGACTGTCGAGGGGTTGATCATCCGATAATTCCTGGCAGTCGGGGGTCTGTTCGTCTTGAGTTTCTGGATTGACCGAATCAATCTTGGAAGCGCCATCATTGGCAGGTGTTTTGGTTTTCTTTGACATGCGTCCGGATTCCTTCTTGGAAGACTGAACGTGAGCCTGTATGATTGCACACAGGCAGAAACAGCCTAATTTAGCACGGCATAATAATACAGAATGGAGTAATCATGCAAGCAACAGATACACAAGTGGCACAGACGGGGTATCGACCTGAGATTCGAGGGGATTTTGAGAATGTTGGTGGTGGCATGCCCGGGGTATTACTTCTTCACGGTTTTACATCTGCGTTGTCGGCTGTCAGCGGACTCGTTCCGCGGCTTGAAAAACTCGGTATTCCTTATGAAATGCCGGTTTTGCGGGGGCACAATGGCGTGCCGACGGATTTGTGTGGCGTGAAGGCGGCAGACTGGTATGAGGATGCGTTGGCGGGGCTCGAAAAGTTATGCGGCCGCACTGAGCGTGTCGTCATCGTTGGCCTGTCGATGGGTGGGGTGGTTGCCCTGAACCTGTGTGCGCAGAAGCATCCGTGGCATGACAAGATTTGCGGATGCGTGACATGGGCTGCGGCGCTTGGATTCTGCAACCCGCTTTCTTTTATGGCAAAGCCGCTTTCGCTGTTTATACCGATGTGGCGCGGGCAGGACAGTTTCTGCGATCCCGAATGTCGGAAGAAAAACGAGAACTATTCGAAGTTTCCGACGAAGGCGTTTGTCGAACTGTACGATTATGCCGCGAGGACGCGGAAAATACTTGGCGACGTGAAGGTGCCCATGTGCATTATCCAGTCGAAAAAAGACCAGGTCGTCCCATATAAAATGTCGGAACTCATTTTTAATGGGGTGGGGAGCAGATACTGCGAACGGTATTCGCTTGAGAAATCCGGACACGAGCTCGGTATGGATTGCGAGGCGGAGACTGTTTTTGATCTGACTGTTAGTTTTGTTGGGAAGTTCGCGGAAAATGAAGTATAATAATGGGTTCTTTTTTTGGGGGGGTATTTTTGTGATGGAGCTTGAAGATAATGATAAGTCATAAGTTAAGAAGAATAGGGATTTTCCTGATTTCCGCCGCACTTTTTTGTTGCTGTGATGAGAAATCCGATAGTACTGAAAACACTGAACCGCCCGAGGAAGTGAAGCCTGAGCCGCAACCCGAACCTGAGCCGGAACCTGAGCCCGAACCGGAACCCGAGCCTGAACCGAAACCCGGGCCGAGTGTTCCCGATGCCGATGGCGATACGATTAGTGATAAGGATGAAGGGCGTTATAATTTAAATGATTTGGAAAGCGTCGATACCGACGGCGATTCGACGCCTGATTATCTGGATCTCGATAGCGACAATGACACGCTCCCGGATAGCCTTGAGGCATTCAACGGCGGCGATCCGTCCGTACAGCCAAAGATTTGCGGGGATAGCGATTTGCCGGCTTTCCGTACAGACGATGCCGATACGAATGACATTCCCGATAGTTCTGAGATTGGTGAAGATGTCAAAAATCCGGTCGATACCGATAATGATACTGTGCCTGATTTCTGTTCACCCGATAACGATGGCGACACCTTTTACGACGTTGATGAAATCGCTGGCTTGATCAGTCCCACCACGAATCTGGCAGGCTTCGACTGTGACGGCGATACACAGCCTGACGAGTTTGGCACGCATGACAAGCCGCTTGATTGCGACAACGACACGATTCCTGACTATCTCGACGCGGACAGCGATAACGATACTATCGGGGACATCTATGAAATGGGGCTCGATACCGACGGCGACGGCTGGGTCAACAATTACGATCTCGATAGCGATGGGGATACGATTCCTGACGAGGACGAGCGCGGCGATGGCAAGATTCCTCTCGATTCGGATGGCGACGGGAAAATGGATTTTCTCGAGCTCGACAGCGATAATGACGGCCTTGCGGATGCCATCGAGGTGGATTGTAAGACAGATTGCACGAGCGATTGTACGGTAGATACACTGGCCAGAAGGTATGTCGATACGGATGGCGATGAACAGTCCGATCTTGCCGAATATGTGATTGCCAAAAAATTTGGCGTCAATCCGGGCGATCTGATTTGCAGCAAGACACACGGCGTGAAGGATTACATCAAGTTTTATTTTGATCTGCCGATGTCCGGTGAGGAAAAAGAAGACATCCTCGTGTTCGAGCCGAAGGTTTCCAAAGCCGACGTTTTCCTCAATATCGACAATACGGGATCGATGGGAACCGCGATCCAGCTTTTGCAGCAGGAATTCATTAAAGAAGTCGTCCCGGCCGTTCAGGAACGCGTTCCGGATTCGGCGTTTGGCGTATCGATTTTCCGCGATACGGATGCCAGACCTGTTTGGCAGCTCTATATGCCAGTGACGGAAGTGAGCAGCAGTAGCGGCCAGAATGATCCTGGATATCAGAAGTTGGTTGCCGCACTTAACAGTGTCAGTGCATCCAATGATAAAACGGACAATCCCGAAGCAGGGTATGAGGCCCTATATGAGATTGCGACAAAGGATGTGAGCCAAAATTCGCAAGCCTGGGGCAAAGGTGTTCAGCCTGCGGCCGGTACGATTGGTGGGGCGGGATTCCGCGTCGGTGCATTGCCGATTATTCTTCACATCACGGATGCACCGTCCAATGAGAATGGGCATGGAAAGAATGCGGCTGTGACAGCCCTTAAAAATATCGGTGCACGCGTCATTCCGTTGGCGACGCCGCTCACAGCCAAGGATAAGGACAAAAATATCGACTGGCCTCAGCTGCTCAGAGACAACAGCATGGAAATAGCCAAGGCTGTCAATTCAGTCGTTCCGGTATGTGCCTATCAGAAGGATGATGCCAGCTGGTCCTGCGGTACGAACAAATGTTGCACTAATGATTATTGTTATAAGCCAGGCACATGTCAGACGTCATCAGGCGAGGAGCCGCAAGATGGATATTGCACGCTGGCGATCAAGCCGATGCCCACGCTCAGCTATCCAGCTTACAGCGGTGGCCCCAATGCCTTGATATACAAGACGGTGATGGCCATTGAGGCTATCGTCAAATATAGCACTTATGATGTCTCGACGAGAGTTGTGGGCGAGCCAATTGCTGACGGGGACAAGGTCAGTCCGGACGATGACAAGACGACGGCGTGCTTCATCAAGCGCATCGAGGCCGTCAGTTATGAGCCGCCTGCGAACGATGTCGTCAGTGAATGCTTGAAGAACAATATTCACACAGGAAAGAAGGATTTTTCTGGCAATGGATATGATGACGGCTTTGAGAATTTTGCCGTTGGTGCCGCGCTGCCAGAAAGCCCCAAATCCAGGCTGACGTTCAATGTCGTCGCCCAGAACGATAACTGCGTGAAGAAATCCACGGAAGCCCGTTCGTTCAAGGCGAAGATTCAGGTAATTGATCCCAAGACGAATATGGTTTTTGCCGAGCATGAAGTTTCGATCATTGTTCCGGGAACGCCACAGGATCAGATTAACTGATTTAAGACAAATTGTAGCGCAGTTATCTGTTAAGATAACTGCCGCTTTAAATTCGGTGAAGTTGAAAGCGTCATTGATATTCACAGGTTTCAGGCAGAGTTTGGGTGATGCCTGAAATGTGCGAATATGTTGTGACTTGAGTCCAAAAATATATAACCTCATGGATAGGTCGTTAGGGTCGATGTTTTTATCAGCAATAAAAGAGATTTACACTGAATCCGGCAAACAGTTTCTTGCATCCTGGATGAAACTGTTGGCTTGGAATGGCATCTGGGCTTTGTTTTGCGTCATTGGCGTTCTTATTTTCTCCAACAGAATCGTGCAAATGATGATGGGGGTGAATACAGATCCCGGAAGTGTTGCTCTATTTGTATTCATAATAATTTTGATATCGGCGATTGTCTGGGTTTTTGGTTTCTACTCTCAGTTGGGAATTGCGCACGAGACTGAACAGGATCCGGATTGCAGTTGGGGACTTTGCGGCATTCAGGGGATATTGCATCCACGTAAATCTTTAGGAATTTCGGTTGTTTCGTTAGTATTGTCCTTCATTTTTACGCTGGGCGTAACAGGATTGGCATTTCTGCTTCCTGTTATGGGCGGTGTGGTAATCATTTTTTATATTCTGTTGTTTGCCGGCTGGGCATTTTTACTCATGTTTGTTAGCATGGCGTGTTTTGCTCAGCTTGAAAATGATGAGTTTGCACCTCTGGCTTCATTTCAAAGAGCTATGGATATATTGAAAGGCCATGCTCTGAAGACTTTCGCGTTCATAGTTCCCGTTTTCCTTGTCTGTATGTTTTTGATTGGTAGCTGTGTATCGCTTTGGGTGGGCAGTCAGAGTGGGAAACTGTTTGATCTTCAGTTGGCCATAAATGCAAGGCAGGTGGTTGCTGCTGAGCAGGCAAAGACGGATGTGGAACGTAAATATTCGATTTTCAATAAAAAAGCGCCTGTATATGAAGGTGATTTTGATAAATATATTCATGAAATGGCGAATTATACGGTTTTATATGAAGAATATCAGGCTAAAATAGAAAAACGCCAAATGAACGATTGGGCGAGGAAGTTTAGCGACGATCATCCAGTCGATCAACCGGTAAAAAGGATGTTTTCTATTCTATTAGGCTGTTTGGGAGTGGGTGGTTTTGCCTTTTGGAGTGTACTGTTGTTGCAGGTTTTCCGCCGTAGAACAGTAGAATATGAAGAATATATGGAAGAGCATAAGTTTGAGTTTGAAGAAACAGATGAAGATAAAAAGAAGATGGAGATGTTGAAAGAACATCTCAAGGGGGATGATAAGTCCAAAGGTGCTAAGAACGCTAATGATGTTCCTGAAGCCCCGAAGGAACTTATAATGAAAAAACGTGCTTCTGCAGCAGCGCTTGAAATTGATACAGGTGCTGCCTTTAATATGAATAATATGAATGTTGATAATATAGGGGCAGATAATGCGGGGGCTAATGATTTAGGAGCCAACACTATGGGAGATGCCCAGGCTCCGATAGCACCGCAGGAACACGAGTTTGTATTTGATGCAGAGAAGAAGAATCAATCCATCGATATGAATTTCAGTCTGGATGTGGATGCATTAGCCCAAACACTGGAGGCTGAGACCGGAGGAGAAGGCAAAAGAAGGAAAAGAGCCCATAACTCGATCCTTGAATATTATGATGATCTTGCTGCGGCGAAAAAAGAGGAACCGATTTTTGAAGAAGGTGCAGGTTCTCTTAGCAGTACACTGGAATCTCTTTTGGATGGCTTTTCAAAAGATGATATCAAATAATTGGGGCAAGGCTTTTTGTGAGGACGTGGATGCGGCGAATACATAAAGCCTTTTCAATGATTGGGGTTGCGATTGTTCTTCGATGATGAACGCGCTATTTGGAAGACGCTTTTTATAACGAGCTAAAAATGGACAGTTCGGGTTCAAAGAATATAAACATTACGCCAGGCTTTATAGTCGATGGTCGCTATGAAATCATCGATCAGATTGGTTCCGGTGGCTTTTCGACGGTTTATCGAGCCAAACATGTGAGAATGAACCGCGAGGCCGCGATAAAAATCCTTTCTTTGGAGCTGATGTCTGGTGAGGAATCGAATTGGACTGAAAGATTCATGCGAGAAGCACAGATTTGTGGGGCATTTTCCCATCCTAATGTTGTTACGATTTACGACTTGGGAACCATCCCCGAAACCGGGCAGCCCTATATCGCGATGGAACTCCTTCAGGGGTACAATCTCGCGGTTGAACTGAGTCAAAATGGCCCGTTGGCTAAAGCGAGATTTTATCATCTGTTCAGGCCAGTCCTGGATGCACTTGGGGCAGGACATGCTGCCGGAATTGTCCATCGCGACCTGAAACCGGAAAATCTTTTTATCATTAATCCAGGAACAAGAAGTGAGTTCATGAAAGTCATGGACTTCGGCATTTCAAGTATGAGACGCCAAGATCTCAAACGCTTGACGATGAATGGTGAAATTCTTGGTACGCCTCGATTCCTTGCGCCGGAATACATTAAGGACAGCATGGTCTGCCCGGCCGGGGATGTCTATCAGATGGCCTTGATTATGTCCGAAGCCCTTTCCGGTGTGCCGGCAGTTGAGGATAATTCTATATCTGCAATGCTGCTGCACACAGAAGGGAAGATTAATATTTGTGAGTTTTTGAAGACAGGTTCTGTTGGCTATGTCTTTAAGAAAGCATATTGTGTTGAAAAAGAAAAACGTTATCCAAATTGTCGAAAGTTTTGCGATGCGTTCGATTCTGTTTCTCGCCATTTTGATAGCCAGTCCATGGCTGTTCCGGTTGTGAGCAAGGAGATTGAGCCTGAAATTAAGGAAGAAATTATAGAAAAAGACGAAGATTTCAATGTTGCGAACGAAAGACATTTGGGGCTTCTCAGTTTATTATGTATCGCCATCGGCGCGTTATGTGTCTTGATTGTCGTCTATCTTTATTTCAGGTTTTCAGAACAGCCTGAAGTCGTGAATGAACCGTCAGTTGCTGTTGCGCCTGAATCCGGAACGGTTGAAAAAACTGACCCCGGACTTGATGAAATGTCACTTGTTGAACCGCTTCACCTGTGCAAACTTGAAGAAACCCCGGAGCTTAAGTCACTCAGGGCTGAGGCGGATAATTCGACTGAAGGCGAAGAAAAACTCGGCGTATATTTGATGCGACAGCAAAAATGCCGAGAAAACTATGATGAAGCCTGGAAAGCCTTCGAGAGTGTAGAGCTTCACAGTGACGCGGATGCCATGTATTTTCATGGTTTATTGGGGCTTAAACGTTGGCCTCAGCATTTCCATGTGAATACCGCTGCAGAAGCACAGGAATTCAAAAAATATCTGTCTTATATCCATGAGGCGGCAGAAAGAGGGTCTCTCATGGCTATTGCAAGCTCTTTCCGTTTCGCGGCTAAACCACTGGATCATAAAGAAATGGCACATCTCATTCTCGAGGCAATGATGAATGAAGATGATGCTCTTTCGGATAGTATTAATTGGTTTAGAATTGTTCTGGGAATACAGCTTGCTCTTGATGATAATCAGTTTGATTCCAAGGCCAATTCTAAAATATATGGCACTGTTTTGAATAACCTTAAAACTAAGATTTCCAAGGCAGTTGGCGAGAATGATGCAACAGCAATGACCATCCAGGCAATGATGATTGCCAAGAACGAGCCGGATAAGAGTTATCAGTTGTTCAGAAAAGCCGCTGATGCAGGAAGTGTAGAGGCAAACCGCGTCCTTGCAGAAATTTATATGCATTCCATGACGGATAAAATGTATTATGAGGCAACATTCCCAATGGAGACTTATAAAGCTCTCCAGAAAATTGTACAAAATAAAGTAAAGTCTCTCGATGAGACGGATAGATTTAAACTTGTTGCCGACTACATCAAGCACTCTGGATTTGATGATCTCGATGTGTATAGTTTCTATCGTGCCGTGTCTGTCAATTCCGATGAGTTTGCCAACGTCGTTTTGGATCGAATGAAAGTAGCTGCTGTAAATGATACCCATGTGCGCTTTCAATGTGACCAACTTGCTGAACGGCTAGGGATCGATGTCACGTGGAAACAAAAACAGGCTGATAATATATTTCCAAAAAGCCGACAGCAAAAAGTATTGGAAATCGTGGAAAGTTGCTATCGTTCGGCGCTTGAGCAGGGAAGTGATTTCTCTGAAATTGAGGCGAATAATACCTATATTTCCAGTGGTTATATTCTTTATCTTTTGTATAAAAATGCATTTAATTACGAGAATATTGAAATCAAGAATAAAATGGCTGGTACTTTGATTTACGCCGCCATGCACGGGGATGGCATTTCAGCCGGCATGCTTGCGGAAGAGTACAAAAAGGGCGAAATACTCCCCATCAATGAGGACAGGGCAAAATATTGGGCAAATCAGTGTGTCGAGTCACAATATTGTCGCTCCTGTCAGAAAATGGATTTGTCTCTCTGTTCTCTTTGCGATGATTGCAAAACAGTCGTGACGGTTGGGCTCGTTCCCGAGCAATTGGTTCTGTGATTTCCGGCTGGGGGATGACTCACCCCCCTCTCAACGTGTTCTACAAAAAAAGGCATCCGAAAGGATGCCTTTTTCAATTTTTATTTAATGCTTATCAGTCGAGGTCGATTCGCCGTTTATCGTATGCCTGTGCATTGGCAAGCAGGAGATCGAGACCTTCGCCATATTTGCCGGCTTTGCAAAGGCACGAGGCGAGCATCATGCGCAGTTTGGAATTATAGGGATCGAGTTTCCTTGCCGACTTTAGATAGTAAGTCGCTGCCGGATAATCCTGGCGGATGAGACAGATGTTGCCGAGCAGGGTAAGGACTTCCAACAACTGATGGGGCAGAAGTGGAACCTGTTTTCTTCCCTCTTCGAGAAGTTTGATGGCGTCGACATATTTATGCTGATTTGCGAGCGCAATCGCCATGTGCGTTCTCGCAGGCAAAAAGTTCGGATTGATATTGAGGGCGTCCTTGAAGTTTGTACAGGCTTCCGGGAATTGCCCCTTTTCGATGAAGAAGAGTCCGCGTTCGAAGAAAGCGCGAACGCGAGTGATGTCGGATGCGGACATGGGATCCTCCTAATTAATCGAGATCGAGACTTGCGAAGCGGTTGGAAGGATCAATCTGTTTGTCGCCGGAAGCCAATGGGGGAGGCGTGGCGGGCGTGGCAGCGGCTGCGGGCGCATCTTCGCGGCTGGCAGCGGCTTTGGCAAAATCATTCGTTTCGGGAGCGACTTCGGGATCGTCGCCGGGAGCAACGTCTGCAATGACGGGGGCTTCGAGTTCGTCATCGTCATCGGCTTTTGTAGGAGCTTCGTCGAAAAAGAATCCGCTTCCGGTATGATCGCTTGGACGGCTGTCATCGGCAAACAGATCGGCCATCGAAGGCGTCTCAACTTTCGACACGGGAGCCTGAACCGGACGTGGGGCACTGCGCCACGGTTTGTTGTCGAGGGCATCCATGCGTTCTGCCGGGCTCATGTCTTCTTCGTTTTCTTCGCTCGATTCCTCTGAAGGCGCCTTCTCTTTTGCCAGAGTCGGTGTTGGTCCATTCAGGTCAAACTCAGCTTCTCCAATCGAAACATAGATGGTGTACGGCGTGACCCGGAATTTGCCGAGCTCTTCCATGTCGAGATTCGATTGGAGATAGGAAAGAAGCTGTGAGAATGAGCAGCCGGAAAAATCACGGATTGCTTCAGGTTTGCTTAACGCACTGTCCAATTTGACGGGTTCGTCGAGGACATAAATGCGGAGCAGATGCTCCATCAGCTCGATGAGTTCCTCTTTTGTGTACCGTTCGAGTGCGGCTTTAATTTCCTGATGTTGTGCTGTCGATGCCATGAATTTACCTTTATTTGTGAGCGCACGAAGCGCCAGTTTCCATTGTAATACTTTGTGAGATTATTTCTGCTTTGCTCTGTCGCAGATTAGAAATACGCTTCGGCTTTATCTCCCGGATACATCTGGCAATCGATCAGGACTGCACCCCGAAAATCGGCCCGGCAGATGTTGGCCCCACGGAGATCGACGCGAATCAATATCGCATCCGTAAAGTTGGCGCTGAAAAAGTTGGCGTTCTTAAACGACGTGTCAATCACCATCGAGCGATGAAAGTTGGCTCGAGATAATTCTGGATTGCCTTCGTCCGTGCATGAAAACTTGCACTGTGCCATGAAGGCATTTTCGAAATCCGCACCATACATGTTTGAGTCATGAAACTGTGTCTTCACTATCTTCGCATTGGCAAACGACATCGTCTGCATTTCACTCTGATAAAATGCAGAATTCTGAAGGAATGCGCTGGAAAAATCGCATTGCCGTGCGACGCCGTTGATCATGTTCAGCTCGTTGATTTCGCTGTATCTGAACCGGCTTTTCTCAATATTTGTCGCAGAAAACTGGACCGTCTTTGCTTCGAACCCCTCAAAATTCAGGGCGCTCATCGTGCAATTGGTGACCAGAACATTGCTGAAACAACACTCTTCAAAAGACGTCTTCGTGACGGCACGATTCCGGATGCGGATCGCATAACTGTCGAGTTTTCCGCTGCGAATGGCATCCTGAAGATCCATCTCTGAGGTTAAGACGTTTTGAAAATCACTCAGGTTTTTTGATTCTGGAGGCATAGTTTTTCCGATTTGGTTGTCTGACAAACACAAAAAGACACCGCATATTACCCCTAACGAAAAATGCGTCAACGGATTTGATGTTTTCCGTATCCAGTTTTTCTCTGCCGACAGGGCTGGATTGAGGGCTGAACATAGAGAAACGCCGCGCGTATGCAATAGCGCGGCGGGCACGCCGTATGCCAATAGGCGTGCCGATACCAAAATAGGCTCAAACAAGCCGTGATGTCGCGGATTTTGGACAAAAATTTTGACGCTTTATGTGCAGAATATGAAATTATCTGTTATGCTGAAAAATTGGACTTCAAGAACTCCCATTCGATTTTGGTGAGGATACGATGAAAAAGAAGCAATTACTGATTGTTTGTGCGATTGCCGCGCTCTTTTATGGATGCAGTTCGAACTGCAAGGATCGTGGCGAATGCGAATGTGTCACGAAATACGACTGTGAAGAAAACCAGATATGCCGCAGCGGTGCCTGCATTGATTACTCGACGGAAGCCTGGATTGTGCCGATAAGGGATCTGGGCGAAACGTGTATTTCGCATCAGGAGTGCATGAGCGGTTTCTGCCTTCCGCTGGGGCCCGACAACGGCGGTGTCTGTACGCGCTCATGCAGTCTGAGCGAGGAATGCGGAGAAGGATGGACATGCCGCGACTGGACGTCGACGGATGTCTTTGAGATTTCGACGCGCGTCTGCGTTCAGGAAACGTCGGAACGGCTTTGCTATCCCTGCACCGTAGATGGCCAGTGCAATGCCGAGGGCGATTTGTGCGTGGCGCTTGAAGAGGGCAGCGTATGCGCCCGTGACTGTAGCGAGCAATCGTGCCCGACGGGGTACACTTGCGAGCAGGTCATGCGCGGGGAACGGACGTTTTCGCAGTGTCTTCCCATCGACAACACGTGCGAATGCGGCCCCGGCAAGGAAGGGATGGGACGGGCATGTACGAACAGCAACGAATTCGGCGTCTGCGCAGGATGGTCGTATTGTGCCAAGAAAGATGGCGAGTATGCGTGGAGCGACTGCGATGCCCAGATGCCGGCCGAAGAAATCTGCAACGGTCTGGATGACGATTGCGACGGCCTTGTAGACAGCTTCGATCCGGGCATTTCGCATGCGGATCTCGGTGAACAGGGTGCCCTATATCCGATTTGTTACCTCGGCGGCTGCATCGGTCACTGGCAGTGTCGTGAAACGGCGGAAAACAGCTTCGGATGGGTCTGCGATGCCGGCGATCCCGAAAACGAAGTCTGCAACGGCGTCGACGACAACTGCAACGGTGAAATCGATGAGACTTTCAAGGATGCCAACGGGCTTTTCGCAGACCTGAACAACTGCGGGTCATGTGGCGTCTCCTGCCTTGACACGATTCAGCGCCTCAGACGCGACGGCAATGGCAACGTTTTGCCGGACGCCGCCAAGTGCGTTGTCAAAGATGACAAGGCCGTGTGCGTGCCGTTGCAATGCGAGGATGGCTATTATCCGTATCCGCACGAGGCACCGGTTTCGTGCCTGAAACTCGAAAGCCCTGCTTGCCAGGTTTGCGGCTCGGACAGCGACTGCCATGTGTATTCCGACCGTTGTCTCGAACTGAAGGGCGACTTCGGCACGCACTGCCTGCAAAGCTGCAGCGAAGACTCGCCATATTCCGGATGCACCGGGCAGACAGGCGTCCAGAGCTGCTGTCCCGACGGCTATCAGTGCCAGGCTCGCGATGGCGGCAAGTTCTGCGTTCCTCGCGGAGAAAGTTGCAGCTGCGATACGAACCGCCTGAATATGGTCAGAAACTGCGTCGTGACATCGGGGACCGACATCTGTCAGGGACGCCAGACATGCCAGATATTCGAGGGCAACGGCTATGCGTGGAGCGAATGCAGCACCGATGAGGTCACGCTCGAAGTCTGCGACGGCCAGGATAACAACTGCGATGGCGAGATCGATGAGGATTTCCGCGATGAAAAGGGGCGTTACAATGCGCCGGAACACTGCGGTGCCTGCAATGAGGACTGCACGAGCCGATGGAATGCGCCGGTGCTTCACGCCGATGGTGCCTGCCTTTTGAGCGGCGACAATTACACGTGCCAGTTCACGGGGTGCAAGCTCGAAAATGACAACCTGGGCAGGCGGTGCAGCCAGGACGAAGACTGTCCGAACGGCATGAAATGCAATCGTCAGGTGTACTATTGCGATGTTCAGGACGGCGAAGTGCCCGACGTGAAATGTTCGTCCGACAACGACTGCAAATCCATCAGCAGCTCTCATGCGTGCGTTGGCGGCGTCTGCCGGGTCACGATTCAGTACTACGACGTGAACGGCATCGCGGCCGATGGCTGTGAATGCGGCGTTGCCGTCAAAAACGGTACGGACGAGCCGGATACTTTCGACGCGTGGCCGAAAGAATCGGATGTCTATATCGATCGCAACTGCGACGGCATTGACGGCGATGCCGCGACATCGCTGTTTGTCAGTGCGCAGACGGACAAGTCTCTCGGGACGATGGATCATCCCTATCGCACGATCAAGGAGGCCATGGCTGCCTTCGATGAGAGCAAGCACTCGGCGATTCTGGTTGCGGCCGGCACCTATATCGAACAGGTCGTGATGAAGTCCGGTGCAAAGATTTATGGCGGTTATAGCGCCGATTTCCGCACGCGCAACATCATCCTGAATCCGACGCAGATTACGGCGCCGCCTCCGGCGACGGATGAAAAGCCCGGCTCGGTTTATTTCCCGAACGTGAACAAGAAAACGGTCATCTCCGGCTTCGTGATCCAGGGGTATGACGTGTCGGAAAGCGAGTATTCATCGGAGTTTGGTCGCAACGCGTACGCCGTGTATGTGGCGATGGCGAATCATAATGTGGTCATCACGAACAACTCGATCATTGGCGGGCGTGGCGGCGATGGACAGCGTGGCTCGCTGGGCAGTTCCGGCGAGGACGGCGCGGACGGCGGCGAAGGTCGGGACAGCCGCGAATGCGGGGATGCGTATTGCGAGGGGCAGAAGAGCGATGGCGGCGTCGGCGGCAAAAATGCGGCGTGCAGTTCCGCGAACGGCCGTGTCGGTGCGTATGCGCAGGGCGGCCAGGTGACGCAGCTGTTCACGTACGGTTCCAATTCCCGTGACGGCATCGGCGGCGAAAACAACAGCTACAGGCATTCGTATCCCGATCAGGAAGAATATTGCAAGTACGACTGCATGTCCGGCGGCTACTCGAACGGCCAGAACGGCGGCAATGGCGACAATGGTTCCAATGGCAAGGGCGGTGAGGGCTGCACGATTTCTGTCGGGGTCGTCGTCAATCACGTTTGGCATGGATTCGCGGGATCGAATGGAACGCCTGGATCTGCGGCGATGGGCGGCGGCGGCGGCGGTGCCGGTGGCAGCTCGATTAACACGATTACGTATTGTTCAATCGGTACGCCTGTCGGTGATATCGGCGGCAGCGGCGGCGGCGGCGGTGCCGGTGGATGTGGTGGCAAGCCGGGGTCCGGTGGAAAACCCGGCGGCGGCTCGTTCGGTATCTGGATTGCCGAAACAGCATCGAGCCCGCAAATCGCGGCCAACGTGATTCGCCTCGGGTATGGCGGAAAAGGCGGCGACGGCGGCAATGGCGGTGCCGGCGGCAAGGGCGGCAAGGGCGGCAAGGGCGGTGCCAATGAGTCGCCGGCCTGGTGTGCCGGTGCCGGTGGTGCAGGCGGCGGTGGCGGCGACGGCGGTTCTGCCGGCGGTGCGGGCGGCGGCTGCGGCGGCATCTCTGTCGGTATCGCAGGCATCGGGATCTCTTCCAATCTCGATTCGAAAAATACCTTCGAATATCCCGAAAATAATGCCGAAGTCGTGGCCGGCGCACCCGGTCTCGGTGGCAATTCTCCTGCAGGTAGCGAGTCGTTTGGCAAGGACGGCCTTCCCGGAGCCGTGGCATCCGTCCTCATTTTTACCGAGAATTAAACGTTTTCGTCTTTGATGCTCGCCTTTGACATACGGCGAGTCGCCGCGCTATT
>JAZODZ010000092.1:0-15454 GCA_045597285.1 Myxococcota bacterium | reverse complement strand
GATCCGACTTAGTCGGAACGCATGTTTTGGAGTCGTCTGGGACGCATTTGCCATCTTTGCAAGTCGTGCCCTCTGTACAAGGTGTTTTGCATGTTTTGGAGTCGTCCGGGACGCATTCGCCATTCTTACAGGTCTTGCCCGATTCGCATTTGGGTACGCATTCATCTTTGCCGATACAGGCACCGTCGACGTACTTTTGGTCGTCTCCGCATTTTTTCTGGCAAGTGTTGTTTTGGCAGATTTCATCGCTTTGACATGCGGGATCGCAGTTCTCGGTGGGCTCTGTGTTGATTGAACTGCCTGAATCGTCGTTGCATCCGATCAGACACAGACCCAAACAGACTGCGAACAAAGGGGATTTTTTCATAGTTACCTCGATTGTTGGCCGTTTCAGGCGTTTGTTTATAAATCCTTGAATTGGATGAATTTGTGATAGTGATAATTGTATTCAGGTGAGTTGGCGGGATGAAAAAGCCGCCAGTCTGTCGACGAGATTACAGACAAATAATTCTAGCATAAGGAGGGGCAATTATCACGGTCGTGTGGCTATGGGGTGTGCTATTTTTGGAGAAATCTCGATTTGAGTTCGAGGATGCGGTGTGCGGATGCAAAGATTTTTGCCTGCATTTCTTCGTCATCTTTAACTTTGGCGAGTATTTGTTTGCAGAGGGGGGCCCAGAGGTACTGGGATTTGCAGATGAGGAATGCGTCGACGCCGGCTTCTATGCCGAGCAAGACGGCCTTGAGCGTGCTGAATCGGTCGATGATGGCATCCATTTCGAGGTCATCGCTGACGATGACGCCATTGAAACCGAGTTTTTCGCGGAGAATTTCCTGAATGACGATGGGGGAGAGTGTGGATGGAAATCGCTCACCAAGGGCGGTCATAACGATGTGGGCAGTCATGATCATGGGGATTCCGGCCTGAATTGCGGCGATGAAGGGCTTGAATTCGACGGATTCGAGGCGTTTCATGTCGTGGGCGAGCTCGGGCAGGTCGGTATGGCTGTCGAGGAGCGTGTCGCCGTGTCCGGGAAAATGTTTTCCGCATGGGATAATGCCCTCGTCCATGAGGCCTTTCATGGTCGGGATGGCGAACTGAATGACCTGTTCGGGGGTGGTTCCGAAGGCGCGTGTCGCAATGATGGGGTTATCCGGGTTCGTGTGGATGTCGAGGACGGGGGCAAAGTTGATATCGAACCCGAGCGACTTGAGATCTTTTGCGGTATTTCGGGCGATGTTTTCGGCATTTTCGGGGGTGGTCTGAGCGATATCAAGGGCTGCGGGGATGTTTGCGCTGCCCATATTTTCCTTGATGCGCTGTACTTTTCCGCCTTCCTGATCGACTGCGATCCAGATGGGATACGGTGCAGGAATCGAGTGAATCTGGTTTGTGAGAGCCTGGATTTGTTCGCGTGATTCGAAATTCCTGGAGAACAGGATGATTCCGCCGATTTCGCCTTTTGTGAGTGCTCCGATGAGCGGGATGGGGAGTTTGGTGCCTTCAAAACCGGCGATGAGGAGTTGTCCGATGGCGCGTTTGAGTGAAATCTGTTCAGACATGTCGTATCCTTAAAATGCGTCGAAATCGGCGCAAAGATAAAGGGGCCGACGCGTATGCAATAGCGTCGGCGCACGCCCGTATGCGCGTGCGCATAGGGCGTGCCACAAAAAAGATGCGCGATAATGCGCACATCCCTCATCATATCGCAAACACGAATTATGAGCCGAAAAAAACTCAATAAGCGCGGGATTATGATAAAAGAAATCCGGTTTTTGTATTTTTGACAGGAAGCGGCTATGGATTTTAGGCAGACAGCACTTACAGAACTACTGAAAATACTGGAAAAGAACGGAATTATTACTGCTGAACAGTCACAGATGATTCGTGTCCGGCAGGGGATTATCAAGGCGCTCGTAAAAAAAGAAAAGCTCAAGGGGAATCTGAGCCAGCGTTACGATGTCGATCCGATTGAAGTCGTGATGGCGTCGGGCGGGAAACGTGCAGATGGCGGCGCGTTTGACGAGGAACAGCTCGTCGAGATTTGGGCGAAAGAGAAGGGCGTGGTTTACCACCGCATCGATCCGCTTCGCCTGGATGCCAAGATGATCACGGAAGCGTTCAGCCAGAGTTTTGCGCGTATGAACGTGATTCTTCCGTTGTGGATTCGCGACAACGTCCTGACGGTTGCAACGAATTATCCGAACAATACCGAGCTCGTTCAGATGATACGTTCGACGACGCGCTATCAGAACGTGGATATGGTTCTGTCGAGCAAGACGAGCATACTGCGGTGCATTGCGGAGATATACGGGTTCAGGACGACGGTGAGTGCGGCGGCCTCGGAACAGACGACTGTAAAGACGCAGATGTCGATGGCGATTGGCAATCTCGAACAGTTCATGTCGATTCGCCAGGTTGAGGACATCGATTCGTCGGACAGCCACATCATCAATGCGGTCGATTACCTTTTGAACTATGCGTTCAGTCAGAGGGCGACGGATATCCATATCGAGCCGCATCGCGAGCACAGCATTGTACGGCTAAGGATTGACGGCGTTCTGCATATCGTGCACACGCTGCCGATTGTCGTACACGCGCCGATTATTTCGCGTTTGAAATCGCTTTCCCGAATGGACATCGCTGAAAAACGGCGCCCTCAGGACGGGCGTATCAAGACGGAATACAACGAGCAGGAAATCGAGCTTCGTGTATCGACGATGCCGGTGGCGTTTGGCGAAAAAATGGTCATTCGTGTACTAGTGTCGGGCAAGCTGTTCCAGGGGGTGGAGCATCTCGGCATGACGTCGGAAGAGATGGTGAAGTTCAACCGGATGATATCGCAGAAAACCGGATTGATTCTCGTGACGGGACCGACGGGAAGCGGCAAGACGACGACACTTTATAGTGCGCTGAGGCTTTTGAGCACGCCGGAGGTGAACATCACGACGGTAGAGGATCCCGTCGAGATGGTGTACGAGGATTTTAGTCAGGTTCAGGTTCAGCCGAAGATTGGGCTGGATTTTGCGCACGCGCTGAGGACGGTTCTTCGTCAGGACCCGGATGTCGTGATGGTCGGTGAGATTCGAGACGGGGAAACGGCGCACATGGCGATTCAGGCGGCTCTGACGGGGCATCTCGTGTTGTCGACATTGCACACGAACGACGCGCCGTCGGCGATAACGCGTCTTCTCGATTTGGGCGTTCCGTCGTTTCTGTTGGCGTCATGCCTCGTGGGGAGCATCGCGCAGCGACTCGTGCGGCGGATTTGCCCGCAGTGCAAGATAACGCGTGCGATGACGGACACGGAGATGCATTTGCTCGGGCTCAGGCAGTCGTCATCGCAACGTTCGACGTTGCATATTTCGGAGGGAAAGGGATGCGCCGAGTGCCGGAAAACGGGGATGTATGGGCGGATTGGGATATTTGAGGTTTTGGAAGTGAACCAGACGATGCGTCGGTTGATTCATGATTCGGCGAATTCGGAGATTTTGATGCGCACGGCCCGATCGGACGGGATGAACACGCTTCTGGAAAGCGCGTTGAAGAAACTCGGTGCAGGGGAAATTCCGTACAGTGAGATTGTGCGCGTGCTTGGGCTGGGAGAGGAATAAATGATCATACTGGCAAGTGCGTCGCCGCGGCGGAAAATGCTTCTCGAAGGGGCGGGTGTTGAAGTCGTGACGGAATCGGCGGATATCGATGAAAGCCATCGCGATGGGGAAAAGCCCCGGGATTATGCGCTGAGGATGGCGCAGGAGAAGGCACGCGAGGTCGCGGGACGGCACCGTGGTGTGGGGCATATCATTATTGCAGCGGATACGAGCGTCGTGTTGGGGGATGTGATTCTGGGCAAACCGGCGGATGCGGGCGAAGCGAGCCGAATGCTGCATGCTTTGAGCCATCGCGAACATTGCGTGATGACAGGTGTATGTGTCATTGATACTGAACATGGGCGTGAACAAAGTTTTGTGACCGAGACGAGCGTGCATTTTTGCGAGCTGAGCGAGCAGCGAATTGCGAGATATATTGCAAGCGGGGAGCCGATGGACAAGGCTGGAGCGTATGGCATTCAGGGGGGGGCGGCAGGTTTTGTGGAACGGATAGAGGGATCCTATACAAATGTTGTAGGATTGCCGTTGTGCGAGACGTTGCGGGTTTTGGAAGAAATGAATTAGCAATTAGCAATTAGCAATTAGCAATTAGCAATTTGCTATATTGCGATCTACTGCCTATTGCCTCGTTTCGATAGAATTACGTACTTTAGAAATGCCATTAGGCGCTGAATAGTGATGAAAAAAGTGAAAAGATATTCAATAAATAATTGACTAATTTTGACTAAAGGGCTAGGAGTCAGAACAGTGGTATTTGACTAGGTGAACGCAAATACCTTGAGGAGTCATGGTAGCACTCTAACAAAGAAGAATGCAGGAATTGCGTGAGGAGCGGGCGTATGACGAAGAAGCTGACCAAACGGCAGGCGGGTGTATTTGTTTACATTTTTGATTATATTCAAGAGAATCATTATCCACCGACGGTTCGCGAGATAGCGGATGCGTTTGAAATCAAGTCGACGAACGGTGTGGTGGAGCATCTGAAGGCGTTGGCGAACAAGGGGTTTATCGAGAAGGACGGTTTTAAGAGCCGTGCGATACGCCCGATTGTTGGGCGTGAGATGGCGCAACGCGTTCTGGATGGTCTGGAAGAAGAGCTTCCAGCGCGTGGCCGTCTGGCTCGACGTGCGGTTGAACGACCGGCGGCCCCTCCTCGTCGCAAACTGAAGGTTTTGGGACGGATTGCGTGTGGTGCTCCGATTTTTGCCGAAGAGAATTTCGACGAGACGATCGATGTGGATCCGAGCGTGTTCTGTTACGGCGGTGATGATGTGTACGCGCTTCGCGTGAGAGGCACGAGCATGATAGGGGATGGCATCATGCCTGGCGATGTGGTTGTGGTTCGTCCGCAGCAGACGGCGGAAGATGGCGAGATGGTGGCCGCGATGATCGATGGCAGCGCGACGGTCAAACGCTATGAAAAACGTAAAGGTGTGATTTATCTGATTCCTTCCAATCCCGACATGGATCCGATCGTGATCAATCCCGACGATCAAGTCGATTTCCAGATTCTTGGGTCGATCCGCGGTGTGCTCAGGATCTATAAGTGATCCGTGTTGCGCCCGGCGCAAAGATGGCGTCGATGCGGTGGCTATATTTCATCATTAGAAGAATCGGATTTTTTCAAAAAAAATAGTTTTTGGGATTGTCTTTTTCTAATGGTGTACAAATTCATTTTTTGAGACGCGCAATGCGCGTCTCAGCTTAACCGGTAAGCAGTGTCCCGTCAATCGGCGCTTTACAAAGTCGTAAAAAATCGTTACACTATGCGCCGCTGTTTCCAGTAATGGAAATTTTTATCAACCTTTTTTGCTTTTAGGAATTTAATCATGGCAGACGAAAAAAAACAGCCCCAGGGCCTTCAGTTCCAGATCAATGAAACCACAGCACAGGGCCTCTATGCTAACCTCGCTATCGTCAGCAACATGGACAGCGAATTCATTCTCGACTTCGCATTTGTTCAGCCCGGCCAGAACCCCTGCAAAGTTCACAGCCGCATCATCATGAGCCCGAAACAGGCGAAACGCCTTGCCGTTACCCTCTCCAACGGTATCGTTCAGTATGAAGAAAAACACGGCACAATCGATATCTCCAATCCCGATGCCAAGTAATTCATTGCGAATTCATATATAAAAAAGCGCTGCTTATGCAGCGCTTTTTTTTGCCTGAAATATTACTAATCTATGATTTATGCCGTCATCTGCGCCGCCGGGGCTGGTACCCGAATGGGACAGAGCAAAGCCCTTTGCCATATTTCGAATGCAAAGACTTTTTTGTCTTCGATTGTCGATACACTACGGCAGTGTGGCATCATCGATATCGTCGTCGTGCTTGGGGCTGAACATGAGAAAGTACGCGCTTTCCATCGGGATTTGCCCGTTCGATGGGTATATAACCAGCAGTGGCAGACGACGTTCATGCTCGAATCACTCGTCTGCGGTCTCGAACACGTGCCGGCTGGCACCGATGTGATCCATTGGCCTGTGGATTGTCTGTTTATTCATCCCGAGGATTTGAACCGCCTGATTGCGCAAACCGGGAACGAAACCGCTGTGCTTTCCTGGGATGGCGTTCCTGGCCATCCCGTGCTTTTGGGAAAAGATGACGCCGATGAATTACGCCGGAATTCAGGTTCTTACCGTTCTCTTCGGGAATTTGTGGAAAGCAGGGTGTGTATGGCGATAGAGGCCGCATATCCGGCTCTCCTCAATTGCAACAGTCCGGATATGCTTGAACAGTTTCTGTCAGGAAATAAACTTATTTAGCCTCGTATTCCAATGCTTCTTCGAGGATGCTGGTGATGCTGTCGGCGTCGAATCCACCCTCGATTTTACGGCCATTGAGGAAAAATGTCGGTGTCGTGACGACGCCGTTTGTGAGGCCTTCTTTTTTGGACTTGGAAACGTTTGCGCGTACAGCGGAATCTTTCATCAGTTCGCTGTGTTTTTGCTTGTCCATGCCGAGTTCTTCGACCCACTGCGGGATTTTGGCCAGCGTGAAGGCGTCGAAGTTATCGTAAGATTTGATGAGGTATGGCCAGGCTTGCCCGAGTTGCGCTGCGGCTTCGATGGCGAGCGCTGCCGGTGTGGAATTGTCGTGTGACTTAATGGGGAAATAGCGCAGATTGACGGCAATTTTGTCTTTAATCGTGGTGTTTTCGAGCGTGCGGATGAGTTTGGGAATGTGGCGCGAGCAATACGGGCATCGACCGCACACGTAGGCAGATAACACGACTTTCGATTCGGGATTGCCCCACACGAGTTCGGGACGAACCGGGATGGTCACTGCTTTTGTGTTGGGATCAAAGGCTTTGGCACGATTTGCAATGACCGTCTTAATGGCATCGTCGGCTTTGCCTGTACCGGCCAAACGACATATTTCATTGGCCAGAAAAACAGGCGTTTTGCAAGTATCGGCGTTCTTGAGACAGTTGGCGACAGAATCGGTGCAACAGCCATAAGAATGAATTTCGTTGAGCAGTGACTGGGCTTGTGTCGAGGCATTATCTTTTAGGCCGTCACAAACTGCAGTTTGAGCCATTGCGAAAGATGTGGAAAACAAAACGGCGAGGACTGTGAGAAATGAGTATATGTATTTCATTTTGAACCTCTTTTGCTTGTGTAGTTCACGAAAGCTTGACAATGAGCTGGTAGCCCGCATCCGTGAGATTCGTTGGAATTGTTTCGCGAATACGAGCGAGTCGCGAATGGTGCTTGTATTACTGATTTATGCCAAGATGATTATGTTGTTTTAAGTTTTCTGCGCTTGAGCAGCCTGTCGATGCCGATTGGGTTCGTGTCGAAGACGACGACATAGACGGCAAGCAGTAGCCACGCGGAATCGCGGAGCATGGTCAGACCCGAGATGGGATCGGATGCGGCTGCGGCGTTGGAAGCAAAACAACCGCAAGAAATGCTGAGGTCATTGTACAATGCGAAGCTGAGCGCAATCATAAACATGACCATCATGCCGCAGACCATGAGTGCCGCAGATCGAGCTTTGGCACCGAGAACCAGCATAATGCCCGTGGTGAGTTCGACGTAGGGCAAGATAATGGCGAGCGGGTTGATAAAAACAAGGGGAAGGAACTGATACGTCGCGATATCGATGGCAAACGATTCGGGAGAGACGAGCTTGTGAATGCACGCCGCGATAAAGACGTAAGCGAGATAAAACCGAATGGGAAGCGCGATAAAACTGTGGGCTTTGTGATTCTGGAATCTCGCAAATTTCGAGAGATTGGAATCGTCAGACGTTTTCTCTGCTTCGAACGGGGCGACAATGGGAGCGTTATTTTTATGAGGACGCAGGCTGGATTCGTGGAAATTTGGGTTGAGCTCGCTGGCTTTTTGATCATTTTGTTCGGCAGCTTTTTGTTCGGGGGCCAGGTCTTCACCTGTAATGACTCTTTCGATACCTGACGCCGTAAGACCATCGAGTTCAGTGATGAACCCCTTGTCAGAATGATTGCGATCAGTCATGGCTGCCTCCTTTAAGGGCATCGACGCCGCCGTCGACAATGAAGACGTTTTTAATGCCGTGCCCGGCGAGTTCTCTGCCGAGCTCGTAACCCGTGGATCCCTGTTTGCCGTCACCGTCTCCGTAAACGATGAGTCTCTCTTTTCCGCTTCCGATGATGTTCATGCTCACATTTTTGAGCTCGTCTTCTGAAATTGGATCGAGGTAATCGTATGTAATGCAGATGGCGTCTTTGAGATGCCATTCATTGAATTCTTCCTGAGTTCTGGCGTCGACGATAAACGCACGGCCGTCATTCATGCGAGAATCACTGGCTGAAATCATTTCGACCGTTCCCAGTGTTTCCGGGCATGGGACGAATATTTCGTATGGTTTGTCTGCGATGAACGGGAGCCCGTCCGGGCGCACGGCATTGATAATAATGCCAATTACAGCCACAATCGTGCAGATGATGATGGCATCTCTTAGAATGATTAAAAATGTTTTCATAACATACCTGTTTTGAATGGCTGAAAAATCAGCAAACTTAATACTAGTACAGATGCTACGGAATTACCAATATAAAAGGTAGGTAAAAGGAAGCAGGAGATATCGCATCAGTGCTGATTGCCGATTAACGATTGCTAAAAAATAACCTGTATTTTTCAGCACGTTGGTTGTTATAGCCCAAAAAACAATAACCGGCAGTCAAAGAATGTGGTATTTTTAGCGCCGTTTTTTGTGGCATAGCGCCATGAAAGAAGCGAAATCTTCATTTTGAGAAAAGGAAGTTTGCAATGGTAGATGAGAACAAGAGCATTCGTCGTGTAGGTATTCTCTTTGCGGGTGGGCCGGCTCCTGGTGCCAATGCCGTTATTTCGTCCGCAGCGCTTGCATTTGTCAAAGCAGGCATTGAAGTAATCGGATTTGTTCATGGATATTCGAAACTTCAGAATTACGACGAGGATAAATGCCCGCTGGTCGAAGGGGATGCGTATATTACACTCGATTTCAATCGGATCGTCGGCACGCGTAATAAACGCGGTATCATGATTGGAACGGCCCGTGCGAATCCTGGCAAATTGATTGGTTGCCCGGCTGATCTCGACGATCCCGAAAAAACGGCTCCGCTTCGCCGCACTTATAACGGCCTTCGCAGCCTCGGTATTGATGCTCTGATTTCGATTGGCGGCGACGATACGCTTAAAACAGCCAATAAACTGTATGAATTCCAGAAACATGCGAACCTGAATCCGCGTGTCCGCGTCGTCCATCTGCCGAAAACGATCGACAACGATTACAACGGGATCGACTTCACGTTCGGTTTCTTTACGTCGGTCAACTTCATGGCGCAGGAAGTTCGCAACCTCGAAGCCGATGCGCGTGCGAGCCAGTCCTATTTCATCGCCGAGTGCATGGGCCGCAAGGCCGGTTGGCTTTCTTACGGTGTCGCGATGGCCGGTGAGGCCCAGATGGTCGTCGGCGTCGAAGACATTCCCCTCTTGATGGAAAAAGCTGGCAAAGAATACAACGGCTACCTCGATCTCAATGTCCTCGTGGATCACATCGTGGATCTCATCATGGCTCGCCGGGCTCGTCGCCAGAAATTCGGCGTTATCGTGCTCGCCGAAGGCCTTGCCGAAAAACTTCCGCCCGATTTCCTCGCTTCTACGACACGCGACGAACACGGTCACATCTCCCTCGGCGACATCCATATTGGTCATCTCGTCGCCAAGATGATTATGAAACGCCTCGAAGAAAAAGACCTTCCGAAAGTCAAGGTCAATGGCGTTCAGCTCGGTTACGAAGCTCGCTGCGCATCCCCGCACGCCTTCGACGTCATGCTGGGAAGCTGCCTCGGTGTCGGTGCATACGTTGCCCTCGTCGAAAAACAGCTCGATGGCCACATGGTTTCGATGGTCGGCCAGCTCGATCACTGCTTCGTTCCGTTCTGCGAACTCGTCGATCCGGCGACGCTCGTCACGGAAGTGCGCTATATCAACACGGACAGCGATTTCCACAAACTCGCCATGCTCTTGAGCGACGATCTCGGCAATAAACTCTAATTTGTTATATATATGTGAGCCGCCTATGCCCTCAGACATACGGCGGTCATGGCAGAATAAATATTCTTTATCATGGATATTTATTCTGCCATTTTTTTATATCTTTTATGTATGCGCCGTATGTCTTTCGGTTATACGGCGGCTTTGAGCTGTGCTATGCCCGTTTGGATGATATAACGTTGAATATCATCATTATTGAATCGATTATGGCAGACCGGGCATACGCACAGCTATACTTTGTTTGGTGTGCTGGCGACGAGGCTCCAGCCCGGGCGTGGCTGGAGATCGAAGCTGTCGAAGTGTGCGTGTGCTTCGATGAGCGGGCGAAGTTTGAACTGTCCGAGGCCGGCAATCATGGCGGCGTTATCGGTGCATAGTTTCATGGGGGGGATGGAGAGCGCGAGGCTGTGTCTGGCGCAATCATCGTGAAGTCGTTCCCTGAGACGGCGATTCGCAGAAACACCACCCGCCACGACGACGGTATGAGCGCCGATTTTTTTTGCAGCGCGAATGGTTTTGCGGGCCAGTGAATCGACGACGGCTTCGAGTGCGGAGGCACATAGATCGGCGAGTTCCTGCCCCTCCGGCATCGATCCGAGTTTACGCAGCTGTGTGGCAACGCTCGTCTTGAGGCCAGAAAAAGAGAAATCGTAGTTGTCGTGCTGTGGGAGTGCGCGAGGAAAATTGTATTTTTCGCGGTTGCCGCCAACGCTGAGTTTATCGATTTGAACGCCCCCTGGATACGGCAACCCCAGCATTTTCCCCACTTTGTCGAGCGCCTCGCCGGCCGCGTCGTCGAGAGTCTGGCCGATCATTTCGTATTGCTCGACCTGTCGAACCGCGATGAGATTCGTGTGGCCGCCCGAAACGACGAGCCCCATGAACGGAAACTCTGGTTTCTGCATGCCCTGGGCAGTGTCGAGAAGCGGCGCGAGCAGGTGCCCCTCGGTATGATGAACGCCGATGAGCGGAATATCACGGGCATAGGCGAATGCTTTGGCGGCTTCGAGACCGACGAGAAGAGAACCGATGAGCCCGGGGCCTTGCGTGACGGCGACGCCGTCGATTTCGGACGGATCGACGTTCGCTTCGCGGAATGCGCCGCGCAGGACTTCGACGATATCGACGATGTGGGCGCGGCTGGCGAGCTCCGGTACGACACCGCCGTATTTGGCGTGGAGCGGAATCTGGCTGGCGATGATGTGTGATAAAATCTTTCCGTCTTCGACAATTGCTGCGGAACATTCGTCGCAGGAACTTTCAATGCCAAGTATTTTCATAGGATTAATGCCGGTTTATGTCGTGTGGTGAATAACACAAAAATATGGGGCGGCGTATCGACGTAAGGAGATAGCCGCCCCGAAGCGAGCCGTATTCGCTTGCGAATAGGCGAGCGAAATGTGGAAAAATCAGTTTGTACCCTCGTAACAGGAATAGTAGGTTCCGTCTGAATTGACGACGATGAGAATGTTGTCGTCGCGGTAGGTCTGCGATTCGCGTTTTGCATCGTCGCCGGCGGATGTGCTGAAGATCTGGTTGTCGGTTAAGTATTTTTTAAGCTTTTCGAGAATCTGCATATCGGGGATGTAAGTGCCGCTGAATGTACGGCGGCCGCTGGAAATGAATGCGGCGCGTTTGTATGATTCGCTAAAACCAGAATGTCCATCATTCCATACGGCGCTTAGGAAGGCATCGGAAGAGGATGTCGACGAGCCGTGATGACAGACTTTGAGGAAGTTTGATTGAACGTCGTATTTGATGGCTTCGGCTTCCTGTGCGGCTTCGGCATCGCCCGTGAAGAGCATGGATGTACCGCCAAAAGTGATTTTAAATATAATCGAGGCCACGTTTGGATTTTTATCAATTTTCTTAGAGCTGTAAATATATTCAGTTTCGACTCTTTCACCGAAGAAATCCTTGGGAAACGGCTGTCCCTTTGTGAATTTTTCTTCGGCGGGCATATAAATATTTTCTTTACTCACTTTAGATTTAACGGAAGTAATCCATTTTTTATAGTTCGCGGCGACTTCTTCTTTGGTGTCGAGATCCATCGGATCAATATAATTCTTAATGCCAAATTTAGTAGAAGAGCCGAAGAGATTGAGGAAGCCGCCGAAGTGGTCGGAGTGCGGATGCGTGAGGAAAACGGCATCGAATGTGCCATTCTCGGGGAATCCGTGCGTGAGCAGAAAATCGGTGATGATGGGACCTGATTGGGTATTGAAAGCGGCACCGTCGCCGCCGTCGACGAGGATATTTTTATTGTCCGGTGTCTGAATCCAGATCGAGTCGCCCTGTCCGATGTCCATGACATGGATTCGAAGCGTGTCGCGCCCGGGGTTCATCTGGGATGGAGAACAAGCCTGTCCGGTCTGATAGACAACGCGTGAAGTATCTAATTCGGCGGGGACATATCGGCAATAGCGTCCCTCTATTTTGCCTTCTTTGCAATAGTAATAATCTTCAGTGCTTTCTTCGTCATCTGGCTCTTCATCATTGCCATCGCCATAGGGGTCGTCGTCGATGTCCGTGTCGTTTGTGGTGAGATTGATTGAGTCGTATGCCTCAAGTTTTTTTTCGTCGTAGTCGAATCTGCATAGCGTTTTTTCGGTGGCCGTAACCGTAATCCATCCAGAATCGCAATTTGCGCCATCGGGAACGTCTGAAAGCCCCTTATAGCAACACGTTTCGCCGGTGTCGAGAATGTAAAACGCCTGCTTTTCGGCAATGAGTGCATTATCTTCAGTTTCTGGGGCGCAAGCGGCTATACCGGAATGAGCATTATCGTCGGATGCCTTATACTCACTGCCATAAAGTTCCGCGCAAGACGGGTGATAGCAACATGTCATGCCGTTGTCGAGTGTTTCCATGACCGCTTTGCCCGCAGTTTGGGCGGCTTTGGATTCGAGCGCGGAACATGTACCATGTCCAGTTTTTTGGCCTTGTTCGTCTTTCGATATCTGATAGAACTTTGAGCAACTAGGTGGCTTTTTACAGCAGAAAAGATCGTCATCATAAGCGAAATGATTTGGATCGTATTCGTAATTGTTGGTCGGACCGGCGACGCAAGTATGCTCTTTGGTGGCAAAGAAATACCGGGACGCGTTCGGGTCGGTGGGAGGTACGCATGTGAGTCTGTTGATATCTTTAGTCGCCGGGAATTTTTCGTCGACGCATCCGGCAAGGGAAAGCCCCAAAAGCGAAATAACTAAGAAAGATTTGAACTTCATGGTTCCTCCATCATGGCAACAGGCCAAACTAGAATAAACAATTAACCATATTTTGGACGGACGTTGCAATGTTTATTGCGTTTCACTTTGTGGTAATTGTGCCTTGACTTCAAGGCGTCAGGCGCATAAATAAGGCGATTCGTCGGTCTGTATGTGTGTTAATGGCCGACTTTTAAACCACTCATACCTTTAGAATTGGAGTAAGTCATGGGAAGAGGTGATCGTCGCAGAAGCCTGAAAATGTGCCGTATTAAATCACAGAACAAGAAAAAAGCCCGCGTGGCTCGCGCACTCGAAGCTGCCAAAGCTGAGAAGAAATAATTATTATCAGAGTGTTATTATAGCCGAATTTTGTGCAGGGACTCTCGTATCGTTCCGCATGGGATTCGGCATTTTTGTGATCGAAGCGATCACGTATGAGGTTCAATATGTGTGAACATTGTGGAAATCAGGAAATGGATCAAGCGGAAGTTCAGGAAGCGGCTCGCCGTGAGAAACTCAAACGCATCCGCCATTCAGCCAGCCATATCATGGCGGAAGCCGTGCAATCCATATTTCCCGACGCCAAATTTGCCATTGGTCCCGCGATTGCGGATGGGTTCTATTACGATTTCGATCTTCCGCGTCCGCTGACGGATGCCGATCTCGAAACCATTTCGGCAAAGATGAAAGAAATCATCAAGAAGAACGCCGATTTCGTTCATTCCGAAATGACGAAGCCCGAGGCTCGCGAATTTTTCAAGGATCAGCCGTACAAACTCGAACTGATCGATGGAATTGCCGATGAAATGGTCTCCATCTACAAACAGTCGAATTTCACGGATCTTTGCGCTGGTCCTCACGTCCGCCGAACTGGCGAATGCAAGCATTTTAAGCTGACAAGCGTTGCTGGTGCTTACTGGCGCGGCGATTCCACAAAACCGATGCTTCAGCGTATTTATGGGACGGTGTGGCCGACGAAAGCGGAACTCGATGCCTATCTCGAGATTCAGGAAGAGGCGAAGAAACGCGATCACCGCAAACTCGGCAAGGAACTCGATCTCTTCTTCATGCATCCGTATGCACCCGGCTGCATATTCTGGCAGCCCAAAGGATACACGGTCTATAAGGAACTCCATAACCTGTGGTCTGAAGTTCAGCGCGATGAAGGTTATGTCGAGATCTTCAACCCGATCATGTACGATTCGGATCTCTATCGGACGAGCGGTCATCTCGAACACTACGCAGATGCAATGTTCAAACTCGAAGTCGACGGGCGCATGATGTGCCTGAAGCCGATGAACTGCCCGGATACGATGCTTTTCTATAAGCAGCACAAGCACAGCTATCGCGAGCTTCCGTATCGCGTTGCGGAACGCCAGGTTCTTCATCGCAACGAGCTTTCGGGGGCACTTTCGGGACTGACCCGAGTCCGTCAGTTCATGCAGGACGATGCGCATCTCTTTGTCGCGCCGGATCAGATCGAAAACGAAATCGGCCGTTTGATCAAGCTCATCGGTAATTTCTACAAACTCTTTGATCTCGAATACAAATTCTATCTTTCGACGCGTCCCGACGATTACATGGGCGAAATCTCGTTATGGGATCAGGCCGAAGCCGCGCTGTCGAATGCGTTGACCAAGAACGGCATTAAATACAAGCTCAATCCTAAAGACGGTGCGTTCTATGGCCCGAAAATCGATATCCTTATTCAGGATTCGCTCGGCCGCCAGATTCAGTGCGCGACGATTCAGCTTGACTTCCAGCTGCCCGAACGGTTTGAACTCGAGTATGTGACCCCGGAAAACACCGTTGCGCGTCCGGTCGTCATTCATCGCGCGATCTTCGGCTCTTACGAGCGCTTTATTGGCATCATGCTGGAACACCTCGCCGGTGCGCTTCCGACCTGGTTGTCGCCGGTTCAGGCGATATTCCTGCCGATTGCCGACGATCAGGTTCCTTTCTGCCAGGAAATTGCCAAGGAATTCGAAGCGGCCGGTATTCGGACGTGGCTCGATGATCGACGCGAAAAAATCGGCTACAAGATTCGTCAGGCCGAAATGCAGAAGACTCCGTACATGCTCGTCGTGGGCAAGAAAGAAGTCG
>JAZODZ010000091.1:0-9313 GCA_045597285.1 Myxococcota bacterium | reverse complement strand
AAGAAAATGCAACGCATCCGACAATTAAGAAATCCTATTAAATAAACCGAATTTATGCTAGTATAGTTGGTTGCCGCAGAGCGGCAGTTATCTTAACACGAATTGAGTCAGTAAAATCTGACGGTTTAACGGAGCAAGATTTAACATGAAGATGGATAACCGAAGAGAGAGTACGAATGTCGTAAACAGACGCAAAGGCACGCCGGCAAAGGCGGCAGCCGGCGGCATCGGTGGACTCGGGGCCATTGGCGTTATTCTCTACTTCATGCTTAGCGGCGGAAACGTCGATCCGGCGGTTGTTTCACAGCTTTCAAACAGCGGTTCGACGCAACAAGCGACGACGACTTCGAAGAACGACGCCTTTTATAAAAATAGCGCTGACTTTGCGAACGAAGAAGAATTATATAAATTCACAAGCCAGATACTCGCAAGCACCGAAGATATTTGGACAGACATTTTTAAGAAGCAAGGCAAAGTATATAAAGCGCCAAAGATGGTCATTTTTTCGGACAAAACGACATCGGGATGCGGTTCCGCCACGGCAAGTTCCGGGCCGTTCTACTGTCCGGTGGATCAGACCGTGTATCTCGATTTGCAATTCCTGACGACGATGAAGAAGACGCTTGGCGCAGACGGCGATTTTGCGTTTGCGTATGTCATTGCGCATGAAGTCAGGCATCACGTCCAGTATTTGACGGGCGAGTTGGCGACTTATCAGACGATGGAACAGAAACTCGCGAAAGCGGGCAAAAAAACGGAATCAAATCTCGTTTCCGTTCAGATCGAGCTGGAAGCCGACTGCTATGCCGGGCTTTGGGGCAATGCGGAAAATTCGCGGTTCAAGTCCCTCGAATCCACGGATTTCATGGAGGCTTTCAAGGCGGCCAAATCCGTTGGCGACGATACGCTTGGAAATACACGGCGCGATACGTTCAGCCATGGTTCTGCAAAAATGCGCCAGGCATGGTTTAAGACCGGCTTTACATCGACCGACATGGCGGCGTGCAATACGTACACCTATCAGTCTTTGAACGAACTCGAGAACAAGAAATAAGATTGGTGATATAGTTTGAATTGATATATTATTATAAATCTCAACTCCTTGCCTCCTCTCCAATTGGAGCAGAGGCATTAACTGTGGTTATAGAATAAATTAATCATAATATATAATTTGAGGTATAAAAATGGAAACAAGGATTCTGCGCTATCTTCATCAGCCGCTTCGATATGATTGGCGCAAAAAGCTGGCGCGCTGCCTCGAAATCGATTCGGACAATGTGGCCGATATGGTGCGGACACTGGCGGATTATCAGGCGGATTGCGGGCTAAAAGCGAGCGGGTTTGTCGATTGCGAAACGCGGCTGCGGCTGATTGAAGAATTTCCGATTTTGCGCCTGCAATCCATTGGAAATCATCTTGACGAACGTTGCATTGTCGATGAATCCCAGACGGAATCGGCCATTTTTGATTGCCTGAAACACATCCTTTTGTCACAGGACTCGATTGTTTTGGAAGACACGTATTGCCCGCAAATACTGGCGATTCGCGGCATCGAACACCGCAGTCACGGTTGGTTCCAGACGAGCAGTGCGAGCCGTTTCGTGCAGACCCCGTTTGGCGCGAGGACACATTTTAGTTCGAACAAAAATAATTATCATGATACGCTGATGGCGGTGATGTGGTGTGAGCCTGGTATGCAACGCGTTCGCCTGTTTTCGGGCGTCTGCAACCCTTCCTCTCTTTGGCCGCATGGTACAGCACACCTCGCCAGTGGCCAGTATTTCTTCAAGATTGGTAGGCATCGAACGCGGGAGGCGGCGCATATCGAGTCCGTGCGATCGGCTTCTTTGCAGTGGCCGAAGGATTGGGTTTTCGATAACACGAATGATTCAATTCAATATATCGCGCTCGAAGGCACGTCTTCGATAGAAGTCATTCGCAGCCACGGCGATTATCTCGATCTCTGTGAAGATGATTTTTTCAAGGCAGAGAGTGGCATTGCGCACGCCGACCCGGTTTATGTCGATGCACAGCGGATTAAGATTAATATCCATACATGTGCCGTGGATCATGCTTCGTCACTCGGATGCCAAAACATATTGCCAAAGGATTATGCCGATTTCATGTCGATTCTTCTCCATTGCCGTAGGATGCAGATCGAACGATATGGATTTGAGTTAGAAATACCTTATACGCTTTGCGATGCGAGCTATATTGAGTGAAGGCGAAACTGAAAATATATAAATGAATAATAACATGGCTAAAAATTTTATATAAATAATAGACAGGAGGCAGGAGATTGCAGTGATGTAACCGCTTTTTTGTTGTGTAGTACAGTGTTATTGTTGTGGACATCGAAAATGAGAGTGTCTGGCCTCACCATTGGAGAGGGGGATGTCCAGAACAATAAAAGCATAAAAAGGAACAAAATATGACGAAAGTTATCTATTTACATGGGTTTTCGAGCGCGGGCAGCACCGGAACTGCAGTGCATTTGAGAAATTATTTATATCAGGAATATGGCGTAAGCGTGATATCACCGGATATTCCGGTCATGCCGTCAGAAGCGTTGATATTTCTGAAACAGCTGGTGGAAACGGAGCAGCCGGACCTGATTATCGGCACGTCAATGGGAGCGATGTACGCGGAAACGCTGAAAGGATTTCGGCGCATCTGCGTGAATCCCGCGTTCCAAATGTCAAAACTCCTGACATTCCGTTATTTGAATAAAAACGTCGACTTTCAGAACACACGCCAGGACGGGGCAACTTCGTTCAAAGTCGACAAGCAGATGGTGGCGGAATTCAAGGAAATCGAAACGAACCAGACGCTGAAAGGCATCACGGCAGACGAAAAGAAACTGGTGTGGGGGCTTTTTGGCAAAGACGATCCGTTTGTGAATTTCCAAAAGGAATTTGTAAAAGCTTACGGGAAAGCCCAGTTCCGTGTCATTGAAGGCGAACATAGCCTGACACAGGCGATGATGAAGCGCGATCTTTTGCCGCTGGTAAAGGACATTCTCGGGCTTGGGTGATATCAAGGTTGCCGCCCGCGTATGCTCGGAACCCGGCATAGGCACGTGACACGTGCCCAATGCCGGGCGAGCACATAGCGGCGCACCCACGCACGGCGTATCGGCAACGCCGATAGCCGTGCCAATATACGCGCCCCGCGTATCGCTGTAGGCGCGTGTCGTGACACGCGCCAAAGCGGCACGCACGGCGTATCGGCAACGCCGATAGCCGTGCCCCCCCAAAAAAACACCGGCTAAGGCCAACCTCGTAAATCGATAATTTCACACTTTACGTCATCGTTATATATAGCTAAAACAAGTGTGGTCTGTTTTTGATGAGTGGAGGCATGGTATGAGAAAAGAAAGGATTTTGGCATTCCTGGCGGCAGCGGTCATGGCACTCGGTGTTTCGGCAAGTGCGAGTGCCAAGTCGATATGCCTGGATGCGGGGCATGGCGGCAGTGATCCCGGTGCCTGCGGATGTTCGATGGAAGAAGCCAAAAACACGCTCGATTCGGTCAAGCGCCTGAAGGGCCTCATGGAGAACGCGGGCTGGACGGTTTACCTGACGCGCGATTCGGACACGTATGTCTCCCTTTCGGCGCGTACCAATTACGCCAACAGCAAGGGCGTGACGACGTTTGCCAGCATCCACAATAACGCCTTCAACGGGTCGGCCACGGGCATCGAAACGCTTTGCCAGCCCGGCTATATGGCCTCCCAGTCGGGCACCCAGGCCAAAAAGATCCAGGCTCGCATGGTCGATGTCTGGAACCTCGCCAATCGCGGCGCTAAGGAACAGAACCTTCACGTCACGCGCGAGACGAACATGACGGCCACCCTGTCGGAACTCGCCTTTATCGACAACTGCTCCAAGGATGCCCCCTATCTGAAATCGGGGGATCACGTCCAGAACGCCATGCGTGCGCATTGCCGAGCCCTGACGGAGCTTTTCGATGGTTCGGCGAGCAGCAAATGCGAGGGAAGCGGGGGATCGACGCCGCCCGCAACGCAGACGGGAACGATCAAGGCAGGAACTTTCGCGGAAACGATCAACCAGGACAACTGGCTTGGCGGCACGACATATTCGGTCGGCGGCCAGACTCAGACGAGCGCGGCCTCGTACACGATGATGACGTTCACGCTTGCACCCGGCAAATACACCGCAACGGCCTCGAAAGACGGCTACGAGACGACGTCCCGTTCCGATTGCGAGCCCGTGACCGCCGGCGGTACGTCGTGGTGTTCGATCGCGCTGCACAAAAAACAGGATGCCCCCAAGAAAGGCAAGGCAACGGGCTACGTCAAGGACGGTGCCAACGGCAGCAAAATTGCCGCGACGGTCACGGCCAAATCGGGCATGTCGGTCAATTACGACGGCAAAACCGACTGGAGTTTCGAACTCGACGCAGGCACTTATACGATTGCCGCCACGGCAAACGGCTACGAAAATGGAAACGTCAGCTGCAACGTCACGTCGGGCAACACGTCGTCCTGCCCGATTACGCTCAACCCCAAGAAAGGCACGATTACAGGGCAGGTCTTCGATGCCGAGACGAACGAGCTCATCAAGGCCACTGTCACGCTCGGATCGCAGCATCTCTCCTATAACGGCGAAGGCAAATGGTCGTTCACGGTCGATGCCGGCACCTATACCGTCGAAGCCGCGGCCACCGATTACGAGACGAATTCCGTTTCGTGTGCGGTCGACAAGGGCGGCACCAAAGAGTGCAATATCAAGCTCAAGCACATCGTCGTCGTGCCCGAGCCGAGCAACCAGAAAGGCTTCCTCAAGGGCACGCTTCAAGATGCCAAGACCGGCAAGTTCATTCCCGGCGATGTCACGCTGGCCAACGGCCAGGTCTACCACTTTAGCGGCAGCGGGAAATATCAGTTCTATCTCGATCCGGGCAGCTACGACGTCACGGGTTCGGCTGACGGCTATTTCTCGAACAGCGTCAAGTGCACCGTCGAGCCGGCCAAAACCGTCGACTGCCCGATTAAACTCGAGCCGGGTGCCACTTATGTCACGGGTACCGTCTATCTCGGCACCGACAAGACAAACCTCGTCGCCGCCGACGTCACCGTCGAAGGCCTCGACAAATCCGTCAAATACGACGGCAAGACAGACTGGAAAATCGACATCACGCCGGGCAAATACACGTTCCAGGCAACGTCCGGCGATTACAAGGGTTCGTCCATCTGCACGGTCGAAGCCGGCAAGACGAACGTATGCAACATCGCCCTGGTCGCCGAAGGCGTGGATACGGGCAAGCTGACGGGCGTCGTCCACGATGTCCGTAGTGAGTATCTGTACCTCGAGGCGCTCGTGTCCGTGGATGGGTACGGATCCGTCGAGTTCGATGCCCAGAACAAATGGGAAATCGACGATTTGCCCGTCGGGCAGCATCAGGTCACGGCCTCGCGAGACGGCTATTATTCCAATACCGTGACGTGCAATGTCGTCGCCGGTGAGCCTTCCTACTGCGTCATTCCGTTGACGGCCATGGCCGAGCCGGGATCGGCGCTTTCCATCGATTCGCGCGAGCCTCACGTGCATGTCGTTGCCGCAGATGACTGCTCATCGATGCCGCTTTCCGGCAGCCGTTCCGTTCCATTTGGCATATTTGCCATGTTTGGCCTGCTTTCGGTCTGCGTTTTACGTCGCAGAAATGGAGATAAATCATGAAATTCAAAGCTCTGATTCCCGTCTTTTGCGCGTCCTTCTTATTCTTTGCGGGCGTATCGTCTGCGCAGGAAGTGCAGAAAAATCTGCCCGTCGACGGTCAGATGGTGCGCCTCGACGCAAAACGCCTTTGGAAAATGTCGGGTCTTCCGAACATCCCGATGCAGAATGTCGAAAAAATCGCCGAAAATATGCGCTATCCGTCGATTTCGCCGGACGGCAGGCGCGTCGTGACGTTCGTCAAGCACGAGGACGGGCGGAACGCGCTGCACGAATGGAACAAGGATTCCCGCGAAATTCGCGAAATCGTCCGCCACGAAGAGGTTTCCAATTTCGTGACGTGGGACAAATCCGGCCTTCTGAATATGCGCCAGCGTTCCAACCCCTTTTTCCGCGATGCCGTGCAGTTTCGCTATGACGTGACGCCGCACAAACTTTCTCTTCGCGACAAAAAGCCCATCACCGAGGCCACTTTCACGGCTTATGACGATGACGACATCATCATCCTCGAGTCGAAGAAAACCCAGACGCTCCAAGCCATTTCGGACATCCGGGCCGACCGTTATTACGGGCCCGTCGTGTCGCCGGACGAGCGGTTTGTCGTTTTCAACGGCCTCACGAGCGGCGTCCATCTGTTCGATATCGAGGCCAATGCCGTCGTTTACATCGGGTCGCGTGGCACAAGCCCGGCGTTTTCGCCCGACGGCCGCTATCTCATCTATGCGCAGACCGCCGATGACGGCCACGAGGTGACATCGGGCGACCTCATTCTCGTCGATCTCGACAAGCATTCCCAACGCGTCATTTCGAATCCCAATCACGAAATCCGCCTGAATGCGACGCTCGGCAACAACGCACAAACTATTGCCTACGCTACATCTGACGGCACATCGTGGGTTGCCACGCTGCCGATTGAATGATTTTTTATGGGGCACGGTTATCGGCGTTGCCGATACGCCGTGCGATGACGCGGCTATCGCATTGCGATACGCCGCGTCCCGTTTCCCCGCATCCATCCGAACCCTTACCGAGTCCTGCCTTATGAAAAACATCACTCGCCTTTTAATCTGCTGTTTTGCTCTGGTTTCATCCGCGTATGGTTGCTCATGGGATAGCGGAACTTACGAGGAATATGTAAAAAATAATCGAGTGACCAAGTGCGAAGGGATATGCCTTAAAGACGAGGCAATATCCGAGGATAGTTGCAAAGGCGATGGTTTGCACTGGAACAAGGCGCACTGTACCGACCCCACAGGCATGATTGAAGGCATCGATCAGTTTGGAGACGAAGGCGCATGCATAAATGCAGGCGGCATCTGGGCAGAAGCATCATGCGAAGTTACAAGCGAATTTGGGTGTTATAAGGTAAAAGGCGAGTGGACTGAACTGGATTATGAAATACTCGATCTCGGAAACGGCAAATACATTCGGAAAGTGACGCAGGAGGGCGACAAAGCCTCTTATATTTGCGGTCCATACAATGCCGTTGTTACGGAAAAGAATGCGGAAACCTGCAAGCCCGACGCGATTGAAAAATTCAAACGGGCATTGGAACACCATCTTTGCACTGCAGATGCTTCGAATTGCGTACCACCGCTTTATTTTCCCGAAGAAGGCTCCGTTCTCAATTCCACACTGTCAGCCAATGCCGCGATGTGTAGCGAATGTCCGTCCGGCATGGCACAATGTCTCAAAGACAACAAATATCAATGCGTCGATCTGTTGAGCGATACCATGAACTGCGGTTCGTGTGGCAATAATTGCGATAAAGGCAACGGCCTGCCGACATATTGTGAAAGCGGTAGTTGCTACCAAATGGAATGTAAGAGTTATCAAAAACTATGTCAGAAAGACGACTCTTCTTGGTACTGCCTCGATCCCTCGGATGTCAATTCATGCGGTGCCACGAAATGCGGCCAGGAAGGTGCCAAATGTGCCGCTGGCGAAACATGCGAAGCAGATAACGCTGGCAACTATGCATGTAAATGTTTAGGGGATGTGATTAACGATGGAAATACCAAAAGATGTATCGATCCATCACAGAACTCTTCATGTGGTGCCAATAAAACAAATCCCAAAGGTACAGACTGTGCCAAAGGCCTTTCGTGCAAGCAAAATAGCAAAGGACAATATGAATGCTTATGTTCAGATAATTCTGACTTGACGTGTAAAAACGATGACGGTGAACCGATATGTATAGATAAATGGTCAGATAAATACTGTGGAGCCACTGATTGTAATAATTTAGAGGAATTCCGTTGTTCGCCCTCGGAACAATGCAACCAAGGCGTTTGTATATGTCAAGAGGGATTTGCGCACTGCAACGGTGAATGCGTCGATCCCTGGAACAGTCCCAGATACTGCGGTGCCAAGGGCAATTGTTCAGAAGATTTGCCAAATTCGCCAAATTACAAAGGGGAAGAGTGCAGTGGCCGTCGAATTTGCAGCAAAAGCCGTTGCGAATGTGACAAAGATGCTGGATATGTCAGTATAAAAGTTAATGATAACGAAGATATTTGCGTGCATCCATCGGATAATGATTACTGCGGCATCGACGGTAAAGCCCAGGATATCAATAGTACTTATGAAAAATGCCGTGATGGAAAAGTTTGCCGAGAAGACAAAGACAATCACTACTCATGCCAATGCCCCGCAGAAACCTTTGCCTGCAATTTTGATGGTAAGATTGTTTGCACGGATCCAAATACAGATGCCAAACATTGCGGTATCGGTGATAATTGTAAAGGCGGTGAAGATTGTACTTTATCAAACAAAATCTGCGTCAACGGCCATTGCTCAAAAGATTGTCCGCCAGGTCAGATCATGTGTGACAGCAAATGCATCAGCACATCAGAATATGCAGTGAATGATGATTGTACTGCTTGTACCGATGAGTTTTGTCCTATTTCAAAGCCTTCTGGTGAATTCAATTATCAGCATTGCAAACGTGAATTTGACAATGAACTTGATAGGCGTGAGAAAACCATAAAAGGCGGCTATTATCATTGCGGCACATCATGCGATGCTCCTTCTTGTGGTGTCAATGCGGAATGCAAACAAAGTAATAATGGTTCTTACTCTTGTCAATGCGCAAATAGTTTTTATGAAAATTGTTATGGCAACTGTTTGATATTGTCTGAAAAACACATGACAAAATGCGAGGGTCAAGATAAATGCGAAGCTGGTTGGGGTGACTGTGACGACAATATTGCAAATGGATGTGAAACGCGTTTGGATAATTCAGCGGATCATTGTGGAGCTTGTGGTAATTCGTGTTCTAAAATTGCCACAAATGCTTTTGCTGTCACCTGTGAAAATTCTAAATGTAAAATCAATAGTTGCATTTCTTTATATGGCAATTGTGACAACAATGTTGATAATGGCTGTGAAACAACTTTAATCAGTATTAATCATTGCGGGGTTTGCAATAATCAATGTAATGAAAAATACAGCTGCGACAGTGGAGAATGCTGTATGAATGATAATATTGTTATATCCACCAAACCAACCAAATGTTGTAACACCAATGCGCGAACATGGCAATATTATATAACAGTACCATTTTTGGGCGATGTAATGCAAAATAATTATCAGTGTTCCACTTCAGATCCAAG
>JAZODZ010000090.1:0-4686 GCA_045597285.1 Myxococcota bacterium | reverse complement strand
TTCGATCTTGTCTGAATCCGTGCTTGAAATCTGTGCCAAAGAAATGTTGGATTGCAATGGCACCGGCCAGTCCGTTATGGAAATGAGCCATCGCTCGAATGCCTACAAACCTATTATCGAAGGCACCGAAGCGAAGATTCGTGAACTCATGAATATTCCGGAAAATTACACGGTTCTGTTCCTTCAGGGTGGCGCGAGTTCCCAGTTCGCGATGATTCCCCTGAACCTCAACAAGACCGGCAAAGCCGCTTATGTCGACACGGGTGTCTGGTCGAAGAAAGCCATCGAAGAAGCTCGCCGTTATCTCGACGTCGTCGATGTCGTTGCTTCATCCCGCGACCGCGGTTGTTGCTACATCCCCGAAATTCGCAAAATCGAAGGCGACTATGACTATGTTCATATCACGCTGAACAACACGATTTACGGCACCAAATGGAGCTACATTCCCGATTGTGGCGACATTCCTCTCGTTGCCGACATTTCATCCTGCGTTCTTTCCGAACCGCTCGATGTCACGAAATTCGGCCTTCTGTATGCCGGTGCCCAGAAAAATCTCGCCCCCGCCGGTGTCACGCTCGTCATCATCCGCAATGACCTCATCCGCGAAGACCTGCCCAAAATGGTCCCGACGATGTTCCGTTATGACACGCACAGCAAGAACGGCTCGATGTTCAACACGCCGCCCTGCTATTCCATTTATGTCATGGGTCTCGTCCTTGACTGGGTTAAAGAGAACGGCGGTGCCGAAGGCATGCTCAAACGCAATACCGAAAAAGCCGATTACCTCTACAACTATCTCGACAATTCCGATTTCTATCATGCCACGGTCGACAAAGGCAGCCGCTCGCTGATGAACGTCCCGTTCCTGACCAAATATTCCACCGGTTCCACCGATGAAGCCGCCGTTGCCAAAGAAAAAGAAATCAACGACAAATTCGTCAAAGAAGCCACAAAAGCCGGTCTCGTCAACCTGAAAGGCCATCGCCTCGTCGGCGGTATGCGTGCTTCCATTTACAATGCCATGTCACTCGACGGCGTCAAAGCCCTCGTTGCCTTCATGGAAAAATTCGCGAAAGAAAACGCCTAATTTCGATTTGCATCGAATCTCTTAAAGGCTGCACCCAATTCGGGCTTGCGGCCTTTTTTTATGGCGCTAAAGACCAAAAAAGATGCGCCGTGCGTATGCAATAGCACGGCGGGCCCGCCGTATGCCAATAGGCGGACCAACATGTTAAAAACAATTTAAAATTGTATGTATTTGTGTTATAAGAGAAAATATTATTATTGATTCAAATCTAATTCTATTATATAACATTAATAACTTGGAGACAGGCTCCAAAATCAACTTATATGGAGAAAAACGATGAAAAAATTCATGCTCGCTCTTTTTGTCTGTGGTCTTTTTGCACCAGCGCTTTCGGGTTGTGCCGATGAGTACAAATGCAGTGACACAGACTTCGCCTGCATAGTGCAGTGCGGTTTTGACTGTGGCGACGACGAAGGTTGCGCCAGAAAATGCTCGAAATCCATTGATGAGCACTGGGATGATGAGGATGATTGGGATGATGAGGATGATTAATCCTCAACAAACACGAGTTTGAAGTTTAAGCCGGTTTATGACCGGCTTTTTTTTGTCCCGGGCCTATTTCATACGGCCCGGCCTCAGGCTATTGCCGCCATATTATATATATTTAATTCATTGCGTGGTTCGATGAAGAAACGGCAGGGGGCGGCAATACGCCTTCGGAACCCGCCGAACAGCTCGCCCAAACGCCATGCCGCCTAAACAAAAAAACGCCGCGCAGATGGCTACGCGGCGCAACACGGGTTTAACGCCCGTCATATCGAGACTGAATATCAGTCCTTGTTTTTGTTCTTCTCAACGACCATCTTGAGATAACGATAGGCCTGGAGACCGGTACCAGCCGGAATGAGGCGTCCCATGATGATGTTTTCTTTGAGGCCGTAGAAGAAGTCCTCGGCACCGGCGATGGAGGCTTCGGTGAGAACCTTCGTCGTTTCCTGGAAGGATGCCGCAGAAATGAAGGATTCCGTTGCCAAAGCGGCTCGCGTAATACCGAGAAGGAGGTCTTCGGCCTGTGCAGGCTCTTTGCCCTGCGCAATGAGCTGTTCATTGACGCGTGCAAACGCATGGCGATCGACGTGATCATCGAGCAGATAATTGGAATCACCGACGCTCGTAATCTTGCAGCTGCGAAGCATCTGACGAACGATGACTTCGATGTGCTTGTCGTTAATGCGAACACCCTGCGTGCGGTAGATTTCCTGGATTTCGTCGACCATGAATTTGGCGAGTTCCTTGCGGCCCTTGACGGCGAGAATGTCGTGCGGGTTCGAGGAACCTTCCATGAGGCGATCACCGGCCTGGACGCGATCACCGTTGTGAACGATGACGTATTTGCCCTTCGGAATCACGTATTCAATCGGATCGCCGACATCGGGCGTCACCTTGATCTTCTGTTTGCCCTTGTCGTCTTTGTCGCAAGTAACGTTACCTTCGATCTCGGAAATGATCGCGAGTTCTTTCGGCTTGCGGGCTTCGAACAACTCGGCAACACGCGGAAGACCGCCGACGATACCGCCGGATTTCGTGTCTTCGTGCGGCATACGAGCGAGCGTGGTACCCGGAGCGATTTCATCGCCATCGTTGACGGAGAGAATGGCACCTTCAGGAATCTGGATTTCAAATAGAACCTTCTTCGTTTCGGGATCGCGGACGCTGATACGCGGAATGAGCGAGGCTTCTTTCGTGGCGATAATCGTCTTACGGGCCTGACCGGTAACCTTGTCCGTTTCCTCGCGCATGGTGCGGTTTTCGATAATCTGTTCGTATTTAACGACACCGCCTTTTTCGGAGAGAACGACGTTTGCGAAGGCATCCCAGTCGGCGAGCAGCGTCCCCTTGGCAACGCGATCGCCTTCCTTGACGTGGAGTTTGGCACCGTAACGGAGAGGATAACGCTCGAGTTCACGGCCTGTCTCGATGTCGTGAATGCTCAATTCGGAGTTACGGTTCATGACGACGTAGGTTCCGTTCTGGGCATCGACATAGTTCAGATCATTGAACTTGACATAACCCACATTCTTGGCTTCATGGCTGGAATCGGCACCTTCGACGTTTGCCGTACCACCGGTATGGAATGTACGCATCGTCAGCTGCGTACCAGGCTCACCAATGGATTGTGCGGCAATGACACCGACGGCCTCACCGTGATTGACGAGACGGCCACGGGCAAGGTCACGGCCGTAGCAGAGCGCACAGATACCGTGTTCGGCCTGGCAAGTCAGACCGGAACGAATCGTAACGCTTCGGAGTGCGGCATGACGAATCTTTTCAACGCCTTCTTCATCGATTTCGTGGTTCGCCTCGACGAGGACGTTGCCATCGTTGTCGACGACATCATAGAGCGCGACACGACCGAGAATACGATCGCCGAGTTCCTCGATGACTTCGCCGTCTTTGACGAGAGAAGTCATTTCAATGCCATCGAGCGTACCACAGTCCTGCTCGAAGATGATCGTATCCTGCGAAACGTCGACGAGACGGCGAGTCAGGTAACCGGAGTTAGCCGTCTTAAGAGCCGTATCGGCGAGACCTTTACGAGCACCGTGCGTTGAAATGAAGTACTGGAGAACCGAAAGGCCTTCGCGGAAGTTGGCACGAATCGGCGTCTCGATGATTTCACCGGAAGGACGAGCCATAAGACCTCGCATACCGGCGATCTGACGAATCTGCTGCTGGCTACCACGAGCACCGGAATCCGCCATCATATAGACGGCATTGAAAGACGGGCCTTCAACCGTTTTGCCGGTTTTCTCGTCGGTGAATTTCTGCGTCTTGATGTTGAGCATCATGGCGTCCGAAATCTTCGTCGCAACCTGTCCCCAGATATCGATGACTTTGTTGTAACGTTCCTTGTCGGTAATCAAACCTTCGACGTACTGATCCGAGATTTCATCGACCTTTTCCTGAGCCTTTGCAAGCAGTTCAGCTTTCTGCTCAGGAATAATCATGTCGTGAATGTTAATGGAAACACCGGCCTTTGTAGCCTGTGTATAACCCATCGTTCGGACGCGATCGGCGAGCAGAACGGTACCTTTTTCACCGGCATAACGATAGGCGAGATCGATGAGTTTACCGAGGGCTTTCTTGGTAAACGTGCAGTTGATCATGTCGAAAGTCATTTGCGGCGGAAGGATTTCAGACATCAGAACACGGCCAACCGTGGTGCTGATGAGTTCGAGTTCGCCCGTTCTTTCGTTCTTATGACGGACTTTAATCTCGGCCTGAAGATGGACTTTGCCTTGATCGTAGGCTCTTCTGACTTCTTCAAAGTTAGAGAACAGGCCGTCGATCGGATTGCCATTTTCATCTTCGCGATAGCAGCCGAGCGCGAACGGTCTCGGGCGCGTCATATAGTAGCAGCCGAGAACCATGTCCTGCGTCGGGACGATAATCGGGTTACCGCTTGCAGGCGAAAGAATGTTGTTCGTCGAGAGGAGAAGGACGCGGGCTTCCATCTGCGCTTCGAGTGAGAGCGGAAGATGGACTGCCATCTGGTCACCGTCGAAGTCTGCGTTGAACGCCGTACAAACGAGCGGATGCATCTGAATGGCTTTGCCTTCGATGAGGAGCGGTTCGAATGCCTGGATACCGAGTCTGTG
>JAZODZ010000089.1:0-12213 GCA_045597285.1 Myxococcota bacterium | reverse complement strand
TATAAAGAGATAAAGGATAAACAATGATTCACAATTATAGCGAAACGTATGCGCCTGAAGGCGCTACAGTAGTAACCGTGGGTGTATGCAAGGCGGACACCCACGGTGGCGAGCCGTATGCCGCAGGCATAGGATCGCCAGCGAGCCGTATGCGCCAATGGCGCATAGGCGAGCGTCCACGCACGGCGTATCGGCAACGCCGATAGCCGTGCCCGATCGTAAAGATAATCCATAACGCATAACAATCACAGACGGAGGCGTATGTTACACTTAAATTTTGGACTAAGTTTTGAGGCACTGGCAGAAGACCTGATGACGAAACTCAAGGAGGCCTGGACGGATCCGTTTGAGCCGCCGGTCATTATTTTTCCAGATTTGGCGCTCGAACAGTGGTTCAAGCTCAAATGGATAGCCAAGAATCGCGTACTCGCCAATCTCAATACGCAGTTTCTGGACAAATTCCTGTTCAATGCGCTTGCTGGAAAACCGCAAACAGGCGAACGTCGAAAGGAGCGGCTTACAAGCGAGCTGTTGCAGAATATGATTTTGGCCTGGCTGCACAAAGAAAAGAATTGGGAAACGTTGGATGATGAAGTCAAAAATTATATCCAACGAACAACATCAGATGAATCAAATAATACATCAGATGAATCAAATAAAAAATTAACCCCTGACGAGAACAGGCTGTTTGATTTTGCTGGCAAAATGGCCTTGCTTTATATGGAATACGAAACGAGCCGTCCCGGGGAGTTTAAACCCAATCAACCTGGGTTGATTGAAAAGTGGAATGAACTCAACATCGATTTTTTCTCAGCAAAGAAGAATAACAAGCATACTCGTGAGGCATGGCAACGTAATTTGTATCGCAAGCTGTTTGTTGAAAAAGATTGCGTGCTGAATGAAATCAATAAGGAAGTTGCAAATCAGGGATTAAACTTTGAATATATCACTCTGCCGCAATTATATGCACAATGTCGCAAGCAGAATGTCATATTCAAAGGCGCATCAGAACAGCCTGTTTTTCTGTTTTGGCACGCCGGGCTGGGACAGTTCTATCGCGTGGCATTGAATGCGTATGCAAAAGACCACGATGTTTATGCCTATATCCAAAATCCATGTATGGAGTTTTGGGAAGATGTAGAAGACGGCAAACCCAGATTCAAAAATAAACTCCTTAGAGAAGGCGATTACGATCCAGAAAAAACGAGTGATTTCGACATTCTAAATTCAGATGACAACCAACTCCTGGCCAAATGGGGACGCGGTGGACGCGATAATATTCGATTGTGGTGTGAAAGCGCTGAATACGATTTCGAGTTTAACCCCAAAAAAGACGCCACATCCATGACGGATACATTGCTGCATCAAATTCAATACTCGGTGTCAAATCTTAAAAATAATAACAAGGATCAAATCCAATTTACCAAAGACGACAGTCTGACGGTGAAAAGCGCCCCATCTAAAATCCGCGAAGTGGAACAGCTGCATTCCGATATTTGCAAGCTGCTGAAGGATGGAAGCAACATTCGCGACATTCTCATCGTCGCCCCCCAGATTAATGATTACCGAACTGCTATTCATCAAATATTTGCATCGGAACGATCACAGGCCGAAGAAATCCGCCAGAAGAAGCGACTGAAGAAGCAACTCGATGAAAAGGATGTGGCATTATATATTCCATATACCATTATCGATGGAGAGCCTCGGGAATCGCATACGGCACGGGCATTGAAGACGCTTTTTAGAATTTGCGACAGCGGTGCGCTCAATCGCCTGGACTTTTTCGAACTGGTTCGTAATCCATTGGTACAAACCGTGCGCAGTATCGATCCCGATGAAGTCAGCCATTGGGAAGAATGGCTCACGGGAATGAATGTCTATCGGGACAGAATCATCATTAGTGATGATAAAAATAAAGACAGTCCATACGATGACTGGAAAACCGGCATTCGCCGCCTTCTGCTTGCGCGTATGACCGATTGCCGCGTCGAAGTGGGAGATGACAAGCTACAGCCATTTGCCGACCTGCATACTCAGGACGATGCGTCGTTATGTCGGTTTATCGAAGCCGTCCAGTCGCTCGAAGAACTTTGTAACAAAAGAGAGCGGTGGCAAGCCCATGGAATATCATTAGAAGGGCTTATCAATGATTTTATTCCGATGCTGAACAAGTGGATTGCATCGAATGACGTACCGAAATCCTACGCGTTCGAACAAATTATATATAAAAATATTATGGACAGCATCGAAGGGCTTAAATACCAATATGCAACCGGTCTCGACACAATAGCGATCGAATGCCTTGAACAGATGCTTGTCGGTGCATCCGTAACATCGAGTTACACCGTGGGTTCCCTGTTTATCAACGGTCTGACATTTATGAACTTTACGCCCAACCGCATCATTCCCGTCAGGCATCTATTCTTTTTGGGCATGGATGCCGCAGGCTACCCCGGGCGCGACATACAGAACTCACTCGATTTGCGCACAGGCGATATGTGGCCGGGCGACAATCAGAATGCCGTCAAGAACAGATATGCTTTTCTGTGCCAGATGATGAGTACATCCGATAGCCTGCATATCAGCTATGTGAATAAGAATCTTCAAAAGGATGAAGATTTCTTCCCGTCGAGCATGATTAACGATTTGTTTACGTTCTTGTCATACAACAATTCAATTCCATGGATGCCCGAAGAAATCGAATTGGATGAAAAGCGCAAAATCACCGAATTATTTACTGCTCGTGCCATGCGCAATCGCGAATTGTATCGAAGTATGGTTCACAGTGAAACAGGTAAACAATCGCAGCTTCATGATAACCTCGAAAAGAATCCGAACGTTGATGAAACCAAACTTCCGGAACGCGTTTATTTGAGCAGTCTAAGCCGCTATCTGAAGGATCCATTCCAATTCAGAGTGAATGAAATTACGCAGAGGGATGATGACGATATCGATCCTGAGCGCATTGTATATGAACCCATTGATGTCGATAACATCGAATTACTGGGCATCATCAGGGACGTCGCACAGCTATACATTCGAAAAGATGAGCGGTACACGGATTTATATATCCAAAAATCTGGAACCGAAGGTAAAATTCCCGACGATTACCGGAAACTGACCCAAAACGAAGTCGACGATCGTGTTCAAAGCGTCATGGGAAAATTCATGCAGTCTTTGCGCGAATCTGGTATGCGCATGGCTCCGTTATACGAGAAATTATTGACGGAGAAAATAGAAGCTGATGCACATAATGTCGCAGATCAGATGCTCGAAGGTCAGCTCGTCTATGCCGATCAAGACAATGCGATTGATGTCACCATTGAACAGGAATTGGAGAATGGCAGTCAATTCAAATGGCAGTTGCAGGGAACTGCAGAGTGGCACGTGTGGGGCAAAGACTCCCCATCTTTGACAATTACAAGTGTTGCGATGGGGAAAGGGTATAGAGGCTGTTATCAATATTTGTCAGCCTTTACGAGTGCGCTTGCACTCGTCGTGCAAAAAGCCAGAAACGAACACTGGGACGAAGATTCCGATGTCCCTGTGACAATATATCTTTGCTTTACAAAGGGACCAACAGATCAGAAAGAGTTTAAGGTTTCGCCAGAGAAAGCAAAACAAATCATTAAAGATATATACAAATATGCTTATGTCGAACAGTTTGCCATGGCGGCTCCGATGAAAATATTGGAAGATACAACGAATAATAAGAAAGAAATTGTACCAAAAATTAAGAGCTTCAATGAATTGGAATATGATTTAAATGATTCAGATCATGGCTCGTGGGCATACTTTAAAAAGGGCAAGGTTTTCGATTTGAGAACAGACATAGGGTATGACTCCTATAATCAAGATAAATTTGAAGACCAGTGGAAGAAAGCAAGAACGAAGCAATTGGGTTTGATCAAACTGCTTGAACCCAAAAATACAACGCTCAATCCGACTGTTGAAAACCAAACTGACGCACCCAAGCCCACTGAATCGGTCGAAGCCCAGGTGCCTGTTCAGGATTTAGACAAGACTGAGTCGGTCGAAGCCCAGGTGGTTGTTCAGGATACAGAATCAAAGCCCAAATCCAGATCAAAGAAGGCAAAGACCTACGCACCAGATTCAGACAAGACTGAATCAGTCAAAGCCCAGGTGGCTGTTCAGGATACAGAATCAAAGCCCAAATCCAGATCAAAGAAAGCAAAGACCGACGCACCAGATTCAGACACGCCTGTTGCTGAGCCTCAACCTAAAAAACGTGGACGCCCAAAGAAAACCGCCGAATAATCTGCGGGAATACTGAGTTTTCTATCACGTTTCAGACAGTTCAAATGATTTGTAGGAGATAAATAATGGATACCTTTAGTATTAAAGACTTTGACCCAACACAAAGCCTGTATATCGAAGCCTCGGCCGGCACCGGAAAGACCTACACGATACAGCAAATTGTTGCTCGCCTTATCAAGGACGGGACGAAACTCGGAAAAATTTTGATCGTGACCTACACCGAAAAAGCGGCGGGAGAACTCAAGGACAGGATTCGTAAAAAGATAAGGGAAGTACTCGATGACAGGAAAGTCTTCGACACTGGCGAAAAAGAACTGACCTCTGATGAGGTGGAACGATTTGAGACAGCCCTGCGCGATATCGATGGCGCACAAATCTATACGATTCATTCATTCTGCCAAAAAACGCTCAAGACCTATGCCTACGACGCCGGTCGTCCATTCGACATGCAGCTCATCGATGACGCGGCTGTCAAAAATCTGATTCAGCGCAACATTCGCGATGAATGGCCAAAAATGGAAGAATACAAAGCAATTTTTGGAGAATCGACCAAAGATTCCAACAATGACGGAAAATCAGTTTTTACAGGCGATGCATTTGATTCCAGCAATGACGGAGAATCTGAAGACCTGGATAAGACCCTCGAAAAGCTTGAGAAAATACTCGTGAATGCCATTCCAAAGTATTATCTGGATAAAGATGGAAATGAAAATCACGACATTATTCAGTTGCTCCCTCCAAAAGACCCAATACAACAACCAGAACAACCACCATTTTATGATATTTATAAAAATTTATCAAATAAAAATGATTTGTTTAAATTAGATGGTTTTGAAACAATTTATAACACACTGCAAAATTACAAATCTATCCAGTGTGGTAAAATTCAATCAGGCCAATATAAAGGCACTACTAAAAAAATAGAAGAGTTGTGCGACTTAATAGATAATTGGAAAGGTGGTAAGATATTTAATAAAGGTGATTTTCCATTACTTCAAAGATGGCCTCAGGATTTAATTCAAAGCTATAATAATCTCTTAAAGATAAATGAAAATATCTGTAAATGTGATAAATATATAAATGATTTGAGTAAATATAACAAGTCATGCGCCCTCTTTCTACAATGTACTTTTCTCTACAAAGAACTTCCTATTCTTTATCAGGAATGGCGCACATGGAAAGCGGAACACAAATATGAATCCTATCAGGATATGATCCAAGCAGTGCATCAAGCTGTGGTTCTGGATGAAAACGCGCTCAAAGACCGGCTGCGCGAAACCTATGACTATGCCATCATCGATGAATTTCAGGACACGAACCGTTTGCAGTGGGATATTTTCCGAAAAGTATTTCTCGGCGACGACAAAGACCATCCCGTTCCCAACCACTCCCTGTTTGTCGTCGGCGATCCCAAACAATCGATCTATGCCTTCCAAGGAGCCGATTTAACGGTCTATCAGGATGCCATCAAAACCATAGCTCATGGTAAATCCCTCAATACCAACTTTCGTTCGACAAAAGAAATCATCGAAGCATGCAATCTCTTATTTGCTCCAGATAAAGGTTCACAATTCTTTGCAAACCTCCAAAACGATGATAATCATGCCATTACATTCTTTCCGTCTAAAACACCTTCTGAAAACGATCCGCCTATAGAAGAAAAGCATGTCACATATTTCGAGAATGAGGAATGCAAACCCATCTGGTTGTCAAAACCAGATATTTCGGCTGATGATTTTGCACTTTTTGCAGCAAATCAAATCGTCGAATGTTGTATAAAAGACGGCGAAAAAACAAAACTGCAGGTCTTTGACAAATCCAATACTTCCACATTGCGCAATGTCACGTTTAAGGATTTTGCAATACTCGCCCGCACCCGAAGTGAATTTCCGCCAATCGAAGCTGCGCTTAAAAGACTGGGCATTCCCTTTGTCCACTATAAAGACAAAAAACTGTTCGACAGTCGGGAATGTATGCAGTGGATGGCATTGTTCCGCGCTATCGATGCCGATGATTTTTCGGCTTATAACCGTCGTATCCTCAACGAAGCACTGATGACGGATTTCTTCCTTCCCTTCGATGAACGCATTGAGGATAAACAACAAGACGGCATTGATTGTTATAAGCGCAAAGATCCCCAGTCCGAACAACGCGTGAGTAAGCTCTATACTGCCAATGCAGAATATTACGATGATCCAGAATGCCCCGAGCGCCGCCAACTAGCCCAATACCACGCACTGGCTCGCAAATACCGTTGGGCTGAGCTTTTGGAATGCATCTACCGAACATCTCTAATTGAAACGCGTACAGCAGGAGATTTGTCAAAATTACAGTCGCTTGCAAAGTTCCAGCAAATTGGAAACTACTGTGTCGAGTTTCTGTACGCGCACCGTTGTGGGATTGAAGACCTCATCAAACACCTCGGCAATTTGCAACAGGATGGAGACAAAACGAGCGATGAAGATGGCAATCTGGTAGCACGTGCAACCGATTTCGATGCCGTTCAACTCATGACAATACATGCCTCCAAAGGTCTGGAATTTCCTGTTGTCATCTGCGTTGGTGGTTTTAAGAAATATAACGACAACGCGGAAGGCCCCTTTGACTACCATGAAAACGGTTGCAAGTACCTTCGTTTTGACAAAGACGAAATAGTAATAGATGCAAAACATAAAATAGCAAAACATAAACGAGAAAATATAGAAGAATGGAAGCGATTGTTTTATGTCGCTTATACGCGAGCATCGTCGTTGCTCATTTTACCAAGATATAAAAAATTTAGCGATAGTTTCTTAAAATCAAGCATAGATGCATTTTCAACTCATGATACATACATTGAGAAATTCGATTCTTGGAAAGAGTCCGATGTCGATGAAGAAAATTTGAAAGAAGAAGTCAAAAAGATATTGGGTGCTTCCAATGTTCAGGATGAAGATGAGATAGACATTTCTGAACAGAACAAAGCGATTTCTGCTCTGCACAATAGTCTTGGTAAAAAGAGCCTGATACAGCATTCGTATTCTTCCCTATCGGCAAAAGCCAAGCGCCACCTCGAAGTATCGGATGCCAACGGCCAAAACAAAGAAGAGGATGACTACCGCGAAACCGAACCCAGTACGATGGATGCCAACGGCAAGAGTCTGGACTTTGCCAGCGATGGCGACAATGACGAACCCAAGGAACTCGTACAAATCCGGACGGAATCTAGGCTTGATCCCAAAGCAAAACAAGTATTGGATTCTGCTCGCTATGAAACAGGGAAATTCATACCAGCCGATGACGACTATCCGCGTGGACGCCATCTCGGAGATGCCATTCACGAAGTTTTAGAGACGATGGAGTTTACCCAGGCGAGTCGTGATATTGAGCAATTTGTTCAAAATAAAGAGGTTCGTCAGAGCATCGAACAAGTTTTTAACAAATATGCCCTACCAATCAACAGCCATCCCCATTGGGTAGAAACAACCGCAAGAATAGTCTGGCATACCCTGAATGCCATTTTGCCTCTCAAGCATCATCCCAATGATAATGAAAACGATTTCGCACTGCGCAAGTTAGAAAATGATGCCCATTTTCCCGAAGTCGAATTCATGCTCGAGGGTCAGTTAAAGCATGATGACAAGACAGAGTTAAAGCAAGGAGAATATTTCAGCAAAGGATTTATCGATCTGATGTTTGTGAGAGAGGTAAACGGAATCAAAAAGTATTATTACATCCTTGACTGGAAATCAGATCGCATGGAAAATGAGGATTATGCCAATCCAGAAGCGCTCAAAATCAAAGTCGACGATGAATATGCGGTACAGCGCGTGCTGTATTCCTATTGCCTGATCGATTGGCTTAAACAATTCTATTCCGACAAATCCCACGAACAAATATTTAACGATCATTTCGGGGGCATTTATTACGCTTTTGTGCGAGGATGCTACGCAGGCACTTCGAATGGCATTTATGCACAAACCTGGGATTCTTACGATACGCTTAAAAAGAGCTATGGCCAGCTTAGATCCCTGATGTTCCAATCCGCCGATAAGGAGAATAAAAACAATGACTGATATACATGAATTGAATACATGCAAGGCCGAAGAATTTTACAATGTATTGCACGATCTGAAAGGCATTTCACCTCTCTATCAAAAAATACATGAGTTGCTGTGTGAGATGCAAAACGATTTGAGCGAGCATGCAAAAAAAGTGTTGTATTTATATTTTGCTTTGCTCGAGGATGGTAATACACGACTGGCACTCGACAGCGACCAAGCATGGGAAATGTGGAAAGATAAGTGGAATGCTCTCGTCCGCATGGCTCAAATCGATGGCAAAATCATTAGCCTTAACGGCAAAGATATTGTTCTGGAACAGGACGACTGTGCATCTGTATTTAAACCCATGCTATCAGATGGCATTAAAGATATTTTAAATTCACAGTACAATCAGATTATCGAAAGGCGCGAGTCAAACACAGCCTCGCTCAAAGACAGCATCACAAAACCATTTGTCATTGCCAGCGATGGCAAACTTTCCTATCTTTATGCCACGCGTTATTTCGACGCCAAATGCGTGATTGAAGATAAATGTAAAACGATATTTAAAGATATCAATCAAGATGAACTGACATCGGAAGACCTGAATCATTGTCAGAAATTTTTCAGACAATATTTAAATGAAAACAATAAGGGCTTTACACTGGAAGAGCGTCAGAAAAAAGCCATTCTTTGTGGACAGAACCATAATCTAATTATTACTGGCGGCCCCGGGACTGGCAAAACGACGGTGATTTGTTTCTTGTTATGGAAACTTCTCGCCGAACATGTGGAAATGCAGGACTGGGATATCAAGCTTGCAGCGCCGAGCGGCAAAGCGGCAGACCGTATGCGCGAAAGTCTGTTGGGAAGTCTTGAAAAATTAAAAAAACAGTCTAATCCACATATTTACAAAAAATTGCAGGATCTCGAGAGCTTTACGCTCCATCGTTTGCTGAGTTACAATCCTGGAAAGAATCAGTTTAAATATAATGCAGAAAACCCATTTCCAGCCAAAATGATTTTTGTCATCGACGAAGCGAGTATGATCGACATCGATTTGTTTGCCCGGTTTATGGAGGCATTGCCTGAAAGTGATTGCCGCGTCTTCATTCTGGGCGATCCCGATCAGCTGCCTTCTGTCGAAGCTGGCGCGGTTTTGGGTGAAATGCTCAAGACGGGTGAGCAGTTTACCATTCGATTGAACAAATCAAAGCGATTTGACATGGATTCGGATATCGGTCGATTATCCATTGCGATTCAGAATGCCAAACCACGCGACACGCAGGATATCGATAAACAGAATATCACTCTGAACGAGATTAAACCTAACTTTAAGCTTTTATCAGGCGTACATCTCGATCCCTGTTATCCCGAAACGCCATCCCAAATTTCAGGCAATATTCATTATTTCACTCTGAACGAAGAGAAAAAAGAAGTAGAAAAAGACCTTAAAAAGCTCACCCATGCCTGGGTCAATCACTTCTATATCAAAACTCAATATATCGAAAAAGCGACGGCGATTCAGGTTGGTACTGACAATCAATTGATAGATACCCGGACAAACGCGAAATGCGATACCAAGGTTTTAAACGAGTTATGGGATCTTGCTCAAAAAGCACGCATTTTATCGGCAGAACGCAAGGGACTGACGGGTGTCGTCACACTCAACGAACTCGTCAAAAATGAACTGCAGATAAGCTCATCGGAACCATTCTTTGTGGGACAGTTGCTGATGCTAACCGAGAATCAATCGACCCTGAAGCTTTACAATGGCGACTGCGGCATTGTGATAGGAGAAGTAAATTCAGGAAGATTGCATTTATTGCTCAGAAAAGTCGTGACAAAAATGACGAGTAAGGACGACAAGTACGATATCGGTTATGTCACGTATCCGCTCTCCCTGCTGCCTACAGATGCACTCGAAAGCGCATTCGCAATGACGATTCATAAATCTCAGGGTTCCGGCTATGCCAATATCATGATGTTTTTGCCGCAGACCGTAGGACATCCGTTGTTGAATAACCAAATGATTTATACAGGTGTGACGCGCACAGAACGGCAGAGTTTGACGATTGTCGCAAACCAGGTATCTTTTCAAAAGGGATGCGAAAAAAGCATCAAACGCGATACGGGAATTGATATTTCCATAAAAATGTAAGTCTCATGGGCAAATACTGGCACGCATTCCATGCGTGCCAGGTCCACTCCCCTTTTCTTTAGGAATCCAGATGAAGAAACTCCTTCCACTCATGCTCGTCCTTGCACTGGCAGGATGTGCCGGTACTAACGCAAGTCCTGAATCCGCCACACAGAACGCACAACAGTCAGTTCAACCTCTTGCCTTCCAATACAAAACCATGCTCGATTCATCCAATCCTTTTGCTGTAAAAAGTGAACTCCCATTTGGCCTCGTCGATTTCACTCAGATTCGACCGGAACATTACCGTCAGGCATTCGATGTCGGGATGGCTCAAAATCTGGAAGAAATCGAACAGATTGTTTCGCAGGCAAGTGAACCGACATTCGAAAATACCATTATTCCGCTTGAACTGTCCGGTCAACTGCTCAACAAGGCATTGCTCTATTTCTCCAACGATGCGGGGGCCAATACTAATGACGACATTAAAGCCATTCAAACCGAGTATTCGCCAAAATTTGCCTCCCATGATGACGATATCAGCCTGAACGAGAATCTATTTAAACGAATTGAAACCCTATATCTGAAACGGGATTCGCTCAATCTTGATCCCGAATCTCTTCGCATTCTCGAACACTATTACAAAGAATTTGTCCGTTCAGGTGCCAAACTCTCCGCAGAAGACAAGGAAAAAATTCGCACGATCAACAATGAACTCGCCGAACTTACGACTGCCTATGGACAGAATATACTTTCTGAAATGAACGATTCTGCCGTTGTCGTCGATGAGGTTTCGGAACTGGATGGCCTGGATGATGAACAGATTAAAGCAGCTGCCGATGAAGCCCAGGCTCGTGGTCTGAACGGAAAGTATCTTATCACTTTAAAGAACACGACGATTCAGCCGATACTAAAATCGCTCAACAATCGGGCACTCCGCGAAAAAATCCACAATGCTTCGATTTCACGCGGCATGCGCGGCAATTCGGCAGATAATACGCAAAAGGCATTTAGAATTGCTGAACTCCGAACTCTCCGCGCCAATATTCTCGGTTATCGGACTTATGCAGACTTTTCACTTGAAAATAGAGTTGCCCATACCGTTCAAGCCGTCAATAATATGCAAAATCAGCTCATAGAGCCGTCCAAAGCCAGCCTTGCACGCGAAGCCGCCGAACTTCAAGCCTTAATTGACGCTGAAAACGGCGGATTTACACTCGCTGCACACGACTGGTTCTATTACGCCGAAAAGCTTCGAAAACAAAAATATGATTTTGATGACAATGCGCTCAAACCCTATTTTGAACTCGACAATGTCATTCAAAATGGCGTTTTCTATGCGGCTAATCAGCTCTATGGCATAACATTCAAGGAAAGAAAAGATATTCCTGTATATAATCCGGATGTCAAAATATATGAAGTCTTCGATGCCGACGGTTCTTCCCTGGCACTCTTTATCGGCGATTACTATGCTCGCCCCTCCAAACGCGGCGGTGCATGGAAAGCCAACCTATCCGCACAGTCCAAACTGACTGGCACCAAACCCGTCATTCTCAATCAAATCAATATATCCAAACCAGCGGACGGAGAAAAAACACTCCTCACTTATGACGAAGTGACGACACTTTTCCATGAATTTGGTCATGCCCTTCATGAAATGTTTTCCAATGTCACATATCCATCATTTGCGGGCACAAAGGTTCCCCGTGATTTTGTCGAATTCCCCTCGCAATTCAACGAAATTTGGGCTCTATGGCCAGAAATCCTTGATCA